>NZ_JAGMUE010000403.1:0-1012 GCF_019049165.1 Streptomyces sp. AC627_RSS907 | reverse complement strand
CCCGGGCCTGGGCGGGCTGCGCCGCGCCGGTGGCGACGGCGTGCCGTGTGTCGAGGAGCTCGGCGGACCAGGCGGCCTGGTCGTCCGGGTCGACGGAGGGCGTGGGGTCGGTGTGCCGGGCTAGGCGATCGCGCCGGTAGCTCTCCCAGGGCCGGGCCACGTCCGCGGGCAGGATCTGGTACGGCGAGGTGCGGATGTGCTGGCGGGCGGCGACGCGGGCGTCCCAGCCGTGCGGGGTGACTATCGGTACATCGCCGAGCAGCGCGTGCCATTGAGCGAGCTGGTCGCGAGCCTCGCCCGGGTCGGTACGGATGGTGCGCTGGTCGAGCCGACCGATGTAGGCCAACAGCGCGGCGATTTCGCGGCGATCCACGATCAGCCCTCCCGTCCGCTCGGCTCGTCGAGCGCGGCCAGGAGCGCGGCGGTGTGCGCCTCGGCGCGCGTCATGCCACCCAGCAGGGCCCCGGAGTTGGGGCTGGGGGCGTGCTCGCGGGCGATCCACGAGCGCCAGTCGGCTGCCCAGGCCCGTGCCGACCTGGGCCTGTGGCTGGCCCGGTGGGCGCGCCACTTCGCGTCGGCTGCCCGCAGGCCCTCCTCGCCCAGGCGCTCCAGGTGCCCGTGTTGGCGGGTCCAGGTGTGGGTGGCTGGGTCGATCCGCCACTGGCTGGCCGACGTCACAGCAGCACCACCACTGCTACTCCGGTTCACCTTCGGTTCCCTACGGTTCTGGGGGCCGGAATCCGGTACCCCGAGGTACCCGGAACCGGTACGTCGGGGTACCGGATTCCGTTGCGAGGTGCCGGTTTCGGGGTCTGCCGGATTCCGGTCCTTCGCGAGGGAATCCGGTACCTCGCGGGGGCGGATGCCGTAGCGCCGCAGATGTGAGAACCGAGGCCGCTCGACGCTGTCAGCCTCGGTCGCCGAATCAGCTTCGCCACCAGCCTCCTGCTGCTCTGGAACACCCTGGACCAGGTCCTTGGCCGCCAAGGGCATGCGGTAGACCGTGCTGCGC
>NZ_JAGMUE010000402.1:0-769 GCF_019049165.1 Streptomyces sp. AC627_RSS907 | reverse complement strand
CCGCGGCGATGGCGCCGAAGACCATGCCGCTCAGGCCGACCGCGAGCCCGAGTGCCAGCGCGCCGCTGCCGCCCTGGCCGGCCAGGCTGACCGCGATGAGCAGCGTGACGGCGGCGTTGGCGATGCCGACGGTGATCAGCGCTGAGGTCAGCCCGGCTCGCCGGCCGACCATCCCGGACGACAGCGCCTCCTGACGGCCCGTCTCCTCCTCCTCGCGGGTGTGCCGGATGACGATGAGCAGGCTCATGATGGCGGCGAAGACCGTGAGGAAGGCCCCCACGCGCCAGACCGTCAGCGCCCCGAGCGAGTCGTCGAAGGCCGCGCCGAACAGGGCCCGCGTGGACCCGTTGGCGTTCATGTCGGCGGCCAGGTCGGCGCGCTTCTGCGGGGTGTCGTACGCGCTGTCCAGGCGGCTCACGGTGCTGCTCGCGGACAGGCCGAGGCACAGCACCCAGATCGGCAGCATGACCCGGTCGCGGCGCAGCGCGAGCCGCAGCAGCGTGCCCGTGCCGGCCAGGTCGCGGGACGAGCCCTTGGGCGGCGCCGCGATCCGCGCGTCGGCTACGGCGGTCATCGCGCGATCACCCCCTGCGTGGAGTCGGCGGAGTCGCCGCCGTCGCTCTGGTAGTGGCGCAGGAACAGCTCCTCCAGGGTGGGCGGCGTCGAGACGAGGCTGCGCACCCCCGCGTCGCCGAGCTGCTTGAGCACCGGGCCCAGGTGGTCCGTGTCCACCTGGAGCTTGACCCGCCGGCCCCGCACGTCCACGTCG
>NZ_JAGMUE010000401.1:0-772 GCF_019049165.1 Streptomyces sp. AC627_RSS907 | reverse complement strand
GTCGTCGGCGACGACCGCGAGCCGCTGCTCCATGGCCTCGCGGCCGACCTGGAGGGTGTGGGCGACGGAGGCGAGGTCCGCGCCGTCGAAGCCGTCCCGGGCCGCGGCGAGGTGGTGGGCGACCAGGTCCCGCAGCCGCTCCTCGTCGCGTGCGGAGTAGACGAACAGGTGCGGTCCGGCGGCCTTAGCCGGCCGGGGGCGCCGCTCGACGTACTCCTCGACGATCAGGTGGGCGTTGGCCCCGCCGGCGCCGAACGAGCTGATCCCGGCCCGCAGCGGCTGGCCCGCCGGCGCCTGCCAGGGGGCCAGTTCCTGCTGGACCACGAAGGGGCTGCGGGCGAAGTCGATGTACGGGTTGAGCGTGGTCGAGTGCAGCGACGGTGCCAACTGCCGGTGCTTGAGCTGGAGCAGGACCTTGGTCAGGGCCCCGATGCCGGCCGCGGACTCCAGGTGTCCGATGTTCGACTTGAGGGAGCCGATGGCGCAGAACCCGGTGTCGTCGGTGTGCTGCCGGAAGGCGTTGGTGAGCGCGGTGATCTCGATCGGGTCGCCGAGCGAGGTGCCGGTGCCGTGCGCCTCGATGTACGAGACGGTGCGCGCGTCCACGCCGGCGTCCGCGAGGCCCGTACGGATCAGGTCGGCCTGGGCGTTGGGGTTGGGCACCGTGAAGCCGGAGGTCTTGCCGCCGGCGTTGATCGCGCTGCCCTTGATGACGCCGTAGACGTGGTCGCCGTCGGCGACGGCGCGCTCCAGGGACTTGAGCACCACCGCG
>NZ_JAGMUE010000400.1:0-569 GCF_019049165.1 Streptomyces sp. AC627_RSS907 | reverse complement strand
GCGGACGAGGCCCTGTGGTGGGCGGCGCGGTCGTGGGACGGGCGGGGGAAGCGCACGGCGCTCGCCGACGCGCTGCCCGCGCACTTCGGGCTCACCGACATGCTGGAGCTGATCAGCGCGCTGCACCTGGGGGACGTGGAGCGCGGTCGGCGTTACGAGCTGACGCCGGTGCTGTTCGCGGTGGCCGACGCGGGGGACGCGGTCGCGCGGGCGATCGTGGACCGGCAGGCGGACGAGGTGGTCACCATGGCCACGGTCGCGCTGTCCAAGCTCGATCTGCTGGGCGAGGAGGCGCCGGTGGTGCTCGGCGGCGGGGTGTTGGCGGCCCGGCACCGGCTGCTGGACGACGGCGTGCGCGAGCTGCTGGCCGAGCGCGCGCCGAAGGCCCTGGCCCGCGTGGTGCAGGCGCCGCCGGTGCTGGGCGCCGCGCTGCTGGGTCTGGATCACATCGCGGCGGCGCCCGCGCTGTACGAGCGGCTGCGCGCGGAGTACCCGGGGTAGGCGGCGTGGCCCGCCGTGGCGTGGTCCCGCGCGGTGATGCGGGGCGGCCTTGGCGGGCCGTGCCGGGC
>NZ_JAGMUE010000399.1:0-585 GCF_019049165.1 Streptomyces sp. AC627_RSS907 | reverse complement strand
GGGGCGGCGAAGCCCTGCAACTGCACCGCGCTGTCCCGCAGCACGACGGTCGCGGCGACGATCGAGTCCCCGGCGACCTCGACCCGCAGCTCCATGCCCTCGACCCCGGGCACGAACAGCCCGCCGAGGTCCACGCGGCCCTCACCGGGGTTGCCGACCTCGGAGATGTCCCACGGTCCGTCGGGGCGCGGCGCGGGCGGCAGGCTTACCTGCTCCGCCTCCTCGGCCGAGTCGTCGGCCACGTCGTCCGCCGTGTCCTCGGCCAACTCCTCGGCGGCCACGCCCTTGTCGACCTGGTCGACGGCGTCCTCACTGCGCTTGCGTCGACGTCCGAACACGTCACTGTCCTTCCCGGTCGGCACCGACCGAAGAGTATCCATTCCCACCCGATGAGCCGCCCACCGCGGCATGGCCCCCCGTGGACCCGAAGCCCCCCTCGGCGCGCGCCGAGCCGGGAAGCTCCACCACCTCGTGGAAGCGCACCTTCTCCACCTGCTGGACGATGAGCTGGGCGACCCGGTCGAACCGCTCGAACCGCACGCTCTCGCGCGGGTCCAGATTGACCACGATCACCTTGATCTCCCC
>NZ_JAGMUE010000398.1:0-659 GCF_019049165.1 Streptomyces sp. AC627_RSS907 | reverse complement strand
CACGTCGCTGACGTTCTGGGCGGACGGCGCGATCTTCGAGACCACCCACTTCTCCTTCGAGACGCTGGCCAGGCGCTTCCAGGAGATGGCGTTTCTCAACCGGGGGCTCACCCTGACCCTGACCGACGAACGTCCCTCCGCGCGCGCGACGGCCGCGCCCGACGAGGTCGGCTCGGACGCCGTCGCGGAGCGGGCGGCCAAGACGGTCTCGTACCGCTACGCCGGCGGCATCACCGACTTCGTCGCCCATCTGGGCGCCCGCAAGGGGGAGCCGGTCCATCCCTCGGTGATCTCCTTCGACGCCGAGGAACCCGAGCGCGTGCTGTCGGTCGAGGTCGCGATGCAGTGGAACACCCAGTACACCGACAGCGTCTACTCGTACGCCAACGCCATCCACACCCACGAGGGCGGCACCCACGAGGAGGGCTTCCGCACGGCGCTGACCACCGTCGTCAACCGCTACGCGCGGGAGCGGAGGCTGCTGCGCGAGAAGGACGACAACCTCGCCGGTGAGGACATCCGCGAGGGTCTGACCGCGATCATCTCGGTCAAGCTGGGCGAGCCGCAGTTCGAGGGCCAGACCAAGACCAAGCTCGGCAACACCGAGGCGAAGACCTTCGTGCAGAAGGTGGTGCACGAGCGGCTGTCCGACTGGTTCG
>NZ_JAGMUE010000397.1:0-554 GCF_019049165.1 Streptomyces sp. AC627_RSS907 | reverse complement strand
GGGAGGTGCTGGCGCCGGGCGTCGCCCGGCGCCGGCTGCCCGGCTGGGACGCCACGGTCGGGGCCGTGGCCGGCCCGGAGGGCGTCCTCGTGGTGGACACCGGGGCGACGCTGCGTGAGGGCGCCGAGATCCGCCGCGAGGTGCGCGCCCTCTTCGGCCGCCCGGTCACCCACGTCGCCCTCACCCACCCGCACTTCGACCACGTGCTCGGCACGGCCGCCTTCGCCGGCGTGCGGGTCTACGGGGCGGCGGGGCTCGCGGACGTGCTGGAGCGGGGGCGGGAGGCGCTGCGCGCGGACGCGGTGCGCCACGGCGCCGACCCCGAGGCGGTCGCCGAGGCCGCCGACCTGCTGGTCTGCCCGCGACACTCGGTGAGCGGCGAGGTCACCGTCGGACTCGGCGCCGGACGCGAGGTGCTGCTGGCCAACGTCGGCCCCGGCCACACCGGGCACGACCTGACGGTCCTGGTGCCGGGCCGGCCCGAGGTGGTCTTTTGCGGCGACCTGGTCGAGGAGTCCGGCGAGCCGCAGGCGGGCCCGGACGCGGTCCCGGCC
>NZ_JAGMUE010000396.1:0-361 GCF_019049165.1 Streptomyces sp. AC627_RSS907 | reverse complement strand
GGCCCCTAAGCGTACGCTAAGTGGGAAAGGATGTGGAGTCGCACAGACAACCAGGAGGTTGGCTTAGAAGCAGCCACCCTTGAAAGAGTGCGTAATAGCTCACTGGTCTAGTGATTCCGCGCCGACAATGTAGCGGGGCTCAAGCGTACCGCCGAAGTCGTGTCATTCACATAATAGCCCCAACGGGTGTGTGGATGGGTAGGGGAGCGTCGTGTGCCGGGTGAAGCAGCCGTGTAAGCGAGTTGTGGACGGTTCACGAGTGAGAATGCAGGCATGAGTAGCGATACAAACGTGAGAAACGTTTGCGCCGATTGACTAAGGGTTCCTGGGTCAAGCTGATCTGCCCAGGGTAAGTCGGGAC
>NZ_JAGMUE010000043.1:0-583 GCF_019049165.1 Streptomyces sp. AC627_RSS907 | reverse complement strand
GATGGATACCGGCCACATCCTGCTCGCCGAGTATGAGCAGGTCAAGCAGGAGCAGCGGGCGCGCATCGGCTTCCGCGACAACCTCATCTACGCGACGTTCGGGACCATGGCGGCGGTGATCGGCTCGACCCTGGCGCGCAGCGGCCACCTCGACATGCTGCTGTTGCTGCCGCCGCTGTCGGTCATCCTGGGTTGGACCTACCTGGTCAACGACGAGAAGATCTCGGCCATCGGCCGGTACGTCCGCAACGAGCTGGCTCCCCACATCAAGGAGCTCACAGCAGAGCGCGCCGACGTTCTCGGCTGGGAGGCCGCGCATCGGCATGACGCGCACCGGCGCTCCCGCAAGCGGATCCAACTGGCCGTGGACCTGCTGACGTTCTGCGTCGCGCCCCTCGCGGCCATCGCCGTGTACTGGCTGCTCGGCCCGGTGCGGTGGCCGCTGCTTCTGGTCTCGTTGGCGGAGACGGCCATGGTGCTCGGGCTCGCCTTCCAGCTCGTGCGCTACGCCGAACTGTGACAGTCCCGCACGGCGGTCGTTGGACCTGCTTTCTCGGTTCGGCCCGGGTGCCAGCCCCAGGTC
>NZ_JAGMUE010000395.1:0-722 GCF_019049165.1 Streptomyces sp. AC627_RSS907 | reverse complement strand
CTTCCGCACCACTCGACTCCGACTCGTGACGGTGTGCTGGGCGTCGCAAGCGAGGAGCATCTGGTGAGTAGTAGTGAGACCGCCACGCGAGAGCGCGTGATCAACGCACTCGACGAGCGTGCCGACAAGATCGCCGATCGGTGGGTGCAGCTGCAACTACAGCGTAGCGAGGCCGGATCCGGGATCAGCGAAGCGGAGTTGCACGAGGAGGCGGACTCCGTGGTCGCCGCCCTCTCGGCGAGTCTGGCCGGCGGTCTGCCGGTGGAGCGCGTGGTGACGGCGCATCCCGAGTTGCACCGCGTGATCACCGAGCTCTCGCTGCGCCGCGCGCGGGGTGGGGCCTCACCCACCGACACGTTCCTCGCGGTCCTCACCCTCAAGGAGGCCCTGCTGGAGTCCGTGCAGGAGTCCGTGCGGGCCGCTGACGACGCGCTCGCCGTCGCGCTGCTGATCAACAGGCTGCTGGACGCCGCTGGCGCACTCTCGTTCAACACCTACGTCGAGGGCCGGGAGGAGATCATCGGGCGGCAGAGCCGGCAGTTGCTGGAACTGTCGACTCCCGTGGTCCGTCTGTGGCGTCACGTGCTCGCCGTACCGCTGATCGGGACCCTCGACACCGCACGCACCCAGGTGGTCATGGAGAACCTGCTGCAGGGAATCCAGGATCACGAGGCGCTCGTCGCGATCATCGACATCACCGCTGTTCCCACGGTGGACACGGC
>NZ_JAGMUE010000394.1:0-1778 GCF_019049165.1 Streptomyces sp. AC627_RSS907 | reverse complement strand
GGGCAGGGGCGGTGACGGCCGCCGCGGGGTCCACGGTGCCCGCGCCGACCAGTGCCTTGTCGGCCGGGATGCGATACGCCGTGGAGATGAGGCGATCGGTCAGCCGAGCAGGCGTCAGGTCGGGGTGCGCGGCGACGGCCAGCGCGGCGGTGCCCGCGACGAAGCCCGTGGCCATCTCGGCTCCGTCGCCCGTGAAGCTGCCCGTGCCGCCCGGCCCGACGCTCATCACGGCATTGCCGGGCGCGGCCAGGTCGGGTGCGGTGCGGGGGGCGAGCCTCTGGTCGGGGACGCCGCCCGGCCCGAGCGCCGCGACGGCCAGGACGTCCGGCAGCGCGGCCGGGTAGGCGGCCGGGGCGGGGGCGTCCCCGGAGCCCGTGAGGGTGCCGCCCGCCGCGTACGCCGGGGCGATCACCAGCGCGCCGCGGCGGCCCGCGTCGCGAACGGCCGTGGTGAGCGCCGGGCTGCCCTGGGGCAGGGCGATCGGTACAGCGATGACACGCGCGCGGCGGGCGACGGCCGCCTCGATCCCGGCGGCGACGCTGTTCGCGGTGGCGCCGCCGTCCGACGCGGTGGCACGGACGGCCACGATCCTGGCCTCGGGGGCGACACCCGCGAACCCCGTGCCGGGGCGCGGCGCGGCGGCGACCAGGCCCGCGACGAACGTGCCGTGGCCGATGCAGTCGGTGCCGGAGGCGGGGGTGGCGGGGGTGACACGGCCCGCGAGGGCGGGGGTGTGCGTGGCGTCCACCCCGGTGTCGACGACGGCGACGACGGCGCCCGCGCCACGGGTGGTGTCCCAGGCGCGGGACGGGGCGATGTACTGCTGTGGCCACGGGACATCGACGGGATGCTGCGTGGACGGCTTGACACATCCGCCGCTTCGGGGCGGGGCGGCGGTGATCCGGGGCAGGCCGGTGTCGGCCGTGACGGGGGACGCCGTCGCGAGCGGGGCGGCCACGGTGAGGGCGGCGAGAACGGCGAGGACGGCGGTACGGGCGGTCCGGCGGGGGAGCCGGCCCACCGGGGGGCGCGGACCGCGCCCGGCACCGTCGGTCCGGGGCGGCAGATGCGGGCGGCGGGGAGCGCACGTCATCGGGAGGTTCCCCCCTCCGTCGCCGGGGCCTCGGCCCTGCCGGGTGCGGCGGCGCCGGAGCGCGACGCGCGGGCGGGGGCGGCGCCGGGCGTGGCGGTACGCGGACGGCCCGACGCACCGGGCTCCGGCACCGGGGACACCGCGCCGGGAGTCGCGCGGGGCGCGGTCAGCTCCTGCCACGGGGACGCACCGCTCGCCGTGTCGGTGCGCGGGCGGCGCGGGTCGCGGACGGGAGCGGAGGGGCGCCCGGCCCCGCGCACGCCGGGAAGCGGCGCGGGTCGGCCCGCGCCCCCGGTGAAGGCCCCGGGGCGGGTGGCGGCGCCCGGCCGGTCGGCAGGACCGGCGGTTTCGGTCCGGGACGCGGCGGGTGGCCGTGCGGTGGTCCCGGGTCGGCCGGTGGTCCCGGGTCGGCCGGTGGTCCCGGGTCGGCCGGTGGTCCCGGGTCGGTCGGTGGTTCCGGGTCGGCCGGTGGTTTCGGGCCGGTCGGTGGTTCCGGACGGAGCCGAGTCGGTTGCCCGGGGAGCGGTTCCGGGCCGGGCGGGGGCGGCCGGTCGGTCGCTGGTTCCGGGGCGGGGGCCGGCGGGCGGCTGCACGAGGACCCGGGGGCGGGCGGTGGTTCCCTTGCCGTCAGCCCGGTCAGCCCGGTCAGCCCGGTCAGCCCGGTCGGCCCGGTCGGCCCGGTCAG
>NZ_JAGMUE010000393.1:0-658 GCF_019049165.1 Streptomyces sp. AC627_RSS907 | reverse complement strand
GCTCTACGGCGAGATCCCGGCCGTGGAGCGGGAGTTGACCGCCGCCGCGGAGGCGGAGGAGGAGGCCAGGAAGGGCGACCGGGACAAGATGGTCAAGGAGGAGGTCGGCCCGGACGACATCGCCGACGTCGTCGCCTCCTGGACCGGCATCCCGGCCGGCCGCCTCCTTGAGGGCGAGACGCAGAAGCTGCTGCGCATGGAGGACGAGTTGGGCCGGCGGCTGATCGGCCAGCACGAGGCGGTGCGGGCGGTCTCCGACGCCGTGCGCCGCACCCGCGCCGGCATCGCCGACCCCGACCGCCCCACCGGTTCCTTCCTCTTCCTCGGCCCGACCGGCGTCGGCAAGACCGAGCTGGCCAAGGCGCTCGCGGACTTCCTCTTCGACGACGAGCGGGCCATGGTCCGCATCGACATGAGCGAGTACGGCGAGAAGCACTCGGTGGCCCGCCTGGTCGGCGCCCCGCCCGGCTACGTCGGGTACGAGGAGGGCGGCCAGCTCACCGAGGCGGTTCGCCGGCGCCCGTACTCGGTGGTGCTCCTGGACGAGGTCGAGAAGGCCCACCACGAGGTCTTCGACATCCTGCTCCAGGTGCTGGACGACGGCCGGCTGACGGACGGCCAGGGCCGCACGGTGGACTTCCGCAACACCATCCTCATC
>NZ_JAGMUE010000392.1:0-554 GCF_019049165.1 Streptomyces sp. AC627_RSS907 | reverse complement strand
GTCGAAGGCCGGCTCGGCGCCCTCCGCCCAGATCTGGATCATCCCGCGCCAGATCCGCTGCGGGTCCACCGCGCTGTCCAGCACGAACCGGTCGGCGCGCGCGGGGAACATCTGCGCGTAGACCGCGCCGAGGTAGGTGCCGTACGAGTACCCCAGGTAGGAGACCTTCTTCTCGCCGAGCGCGGCGCGGATCGCGTCCATGTCGCGGGCGGTGTTGCGGGTCGTCAGGTGCGGCAGTTTGGACCCGTTACCGGCGGCGCACTTCTTCGCGACGGTGCGGGCCCACCGCACGTCGCTCGGGAAGGTGGCCGCCTTGTACGGGCGCTCCCACACCTGCTCCTCGTACGACAGGCCACAGGTGACCGGCGCGCTCTGGCCGACGCCGCGCGGGTCGAAACCGATCAGGTCGTAGCGGCTCTTGACCGACTTGGGCAGTTGCTCGCTCATGTACACCGGCATGTCCAGGCCCGCGCCGCCGGGTCCGCCGGGGTTCAGCAACAGCACGCCGCGCCGCTGGTCCGGCGAGGTCGCCTTGATGCGGGATATCGCTATGT
>NZ_JAGMUE010000391.1:0-554 GCF_019049165.1 Streptomyces sp. AC627_RSS907 | reverse complement strand
GGGTGGGGGACTGGGAGGAGCCGTTCTCCGTCCAGTCCATCTCCAAGACCTTCAGCCTGGCGCTGGTCCTGGCGCGGGACGGCGAGGCGATCTGGCGGCGGGTCGGCAGGGAGCCGTCCGGCAACGCGTTCAACTCGCTGGTGCAGCTCGAATATGAGAACGGCGTGCCGCGCAACCCGTTCATCAACGCCGGGGCGCTGGTCGTCACCGACCGGTTGCAGACCCTCACCGACGACGCGAGCACCACGCTCCTGGACTTCCTGCGGGCCGAGAGCGACAACCCGGACCTGGCCTTCGACCCGGCCGTCGCGCTCTCCGAAACCGAGCACGGCGACCGCAACGCCGCCCTGGCGCACTTCATGGCCAGCTACGGCAACCTGGAGAACCCCGTGCCCACGGTGTTGCAGCACTACTTCTGGCAGTGCTCGATCCGGATGAGCTGCCGCGACCTCGCGCTGGCCGGCGGTTTCCTGGCCCGTCACGGGCTGCGCGCAGACGGCGGAAGGCTGCTTTCGCGGACAGAGGCCAAGCAGGTCAACGCGGTCATGCTGACC
>NZ_JAGMUE010000390.1:0-598 GCF_019049165.1 Streptomyces sp. AC627_RSS907 | reverse complement strand
GTCGTCGGCGGCTTCCTCGACGCGCTGCCCGAGGCGGCGTGGGCCGGCTGAACGGGCGTTGTCACACCCCCGGCCTACGCTGGAAGCATGTGCCGAAGCATCAAGACACTCCGCCCCCCGGTCATGCCCGAGGTGAGCGAAGAAGACATCCAGGCAGCCGCCCTGCAGTACGTCCGCAAGGTGTCCGGCTTCCGGGCGCCGGCCGCGCACAACCGGGTCGCGTTCGACGAGGCCGTCGCCGCGGTGACGGACGCGACCAGGCAGTTGCTCGGCAGCCTGGAGGTGCGGGGCGCCGGCGCCCGCCGCGCGGACGCCACGCCCGGCTGAGCGCGCCGCGCACGCCGCGCGCGGGGCGGACCACTCCGCGCGCCGGCACAGTGGGTCACGAGTCGCTCGCCCACCGTGCCGTCGCGGTGGCGGCTTCCCTATGGTGGGGGAATGCCGCCGGATTCCACGGCCACGAAGGCCCGCCTGCTCGCCGCCGCCCGTGCCGAGTTCGCCCGGCACGGGGTCGCGGGTGCGCGGGTGGATCGGATCGCGGCGGCGGCGAAGGCCAACAAGCGCCTGCTCTACGTGTACTTCGGCAACAAGTGTGAGC
>NZ_JAGMUE010000389.1:0-542 GCF_019049165.1 Streptomyces sp. AC627_RSS907 | reverse complement strand
CCGTACATCATCCACGACGCCTCCGACGACCTCGCCGACTTCGCCTACGGCGGCTACCTCGCCGACCTGGGCGACCTGCTCCCGGACCGGCTGCGACGCGAGATCCCGCCCCACAGTTGGCGGACCGCGACCTTCGGCGGGCGGGTGTACGGGGTGCCGTTCCTCCAGGAGCCCCGCATGATCATGGCCAACCGGCGGTTGCTGGCCGCCGCCGACGTGCGGCTGCCCACGGCGCGCGAGCCCTGGACGTGGGAGGAGTTCGCGGACGCCGCCGGGCGGCTCACCCGTGGCGCCACGTACGGGGTGGCCTGGCCGCTCAAGGAGCCGGTCTCCGCGACGCTGAACCTCTCGCTGTCCACCGGCGGACACCTGTTCCACCGTGGCGACGACGGCAAGGTCACCATCCGCTACACGGCGCGCGACCGGGTGGTGCCGAACGCCATCCGCGACCAGGTGGTGCGGGAGAAGTCGGCATCCCGCAGCACTCTCGGCATGAGCGGTGCCGACACTTTGCCGGGCTTCTTCGGCGACCGGTACGCGAT
>NZ_JAGMUE010000042.1:113892-168538 GCF_019049165.1 Streptomyces sp. AC627_RSS907 | reverse complement strand
GGTGGAGGGGGCGGCGTGGACGGCGGGGTCGGTGAGGCGGGCGAGGGCAGTGGGGTGGGGGCGCGCGGCGAGGCCGGCGCGAGCGGCGAGGTGGGGGTGGCCGGAGGAGGCGGCGTGGACGGCGGGGTCGGCGAGGCGGCCCGCACGGCCGCGTGGCCGACCGTCCGGCTCACCTTCGGCGCCGTGGTGGAGGTCAGGCAACTGCTCGCGTTCTCCGACCGGGTGGAGGTGGTCTCCCCGCCCGAGGCGCGCGAGGAACTGGCCCGCGCCGCCGCCGCCGTCGCGGAGCTGTACGGGGCCGGCGGCCGGCGCCCGGTCAGTCCAGCCAGTGCCGACGGCCGATGCTGATCAGCCGCAGCTGACGGGTCGCCGTCCGGGCGGCACGCCGGCGTTCCTCCTCCGGGGCGTCCAGCGTCTCCAGGAACAGGGAGGCCGTGATCAGCATCTGGTCCACGTAGAGGTCCGCGAGCATCAGCAGGTCGGCGTCGCTCCAGCCCGCCGACAGAGGGTCCTTGGCCAGCTCGGCCTTCACCTCCCCGGCGAAGCGGGCGAGTTGGTCCCGTATGGCCTCCCGGACCGGCTGCACCCCGCCGTGCCGCTCCCGGGCGATGAAACGGACGTGGGCGGGGTACGCGGAGACGTGACCGGCGATCAGGTCGACCGCACGGGCGATCCGTTCGTCACTGTCCTCGCCCGGCGAGACCGTGGTGCGGATCATCGCGTGCAGGCTGCCCAGCGCCTCCTCGACCAGCGCCACGCCGAGGTCGGCCGTGGAGCGGAAGTGGCGGTAGAAGGCGGTCGGGGCGACACCCACGGCGCGGGTGACCTCACGCAGGCCCAGGCTGCTCAGGCTCTGCTCCTCCAGCAGCCCGAGCGCCGCGTCCAGGAGCGCCTGCCGTGTCCTCTGCTTCTGGGCCTGCCGGACGCCGGACGTGTGACTCATGCCATGCAGTTAACAACTGTTCTCCGGAATTGCAAAGCGATGAGACGCGTTAGACTGGAAAGTCAGTGAACAAGTGTAACTACAATCGTTCACCGAAGGTTGGGGGATCCGCTCCATGCTGTTTCTCGTCGTCGCCCTTCTGCTCTTCGGCGTGGTGCTGGGCACCGTCGCCCACGCGCCGCTCACCTTCTCCGTCGCCGCCGGCCTGGTCATCGCCGTCTGGCTCGGCGTCTTCGCGATCCGCGAGCGGCACGGCCGCCGACGGAGCACCTCCGCCCACTGAGGCACGGGCCCGCGACCGTCGGCGCACGGTCCAGCGGCCACCCGCGCACGGCCCAGTGCCCCCTCACGCTCGGCAGGGAGAACACCATGCAGCTCACCGCACCGGCCACCACCCGTCGCACCGGGATCCGGGACGCCGACGGCATGGCCGTCGCCTCCTTCGTCCTCGGCCTGCTCGGTCTGCTCGTCCTCAACGTCTTCCTGGGCCCGGTCGCCATCGCCCTGGCGGCCGTCGCCCTGCGGCGCGGCACCACCCGCCGCGGCAGGGCCCTCCTCGGCCTCGGCCTGGGCGTCGCCGACCTGCTCGTCCTGGTGGCGTTCATGGCCGCGGACAACACGATGTCCTGGAGTCTTTGAGCCACCGCACCCTCCGCGCGGGCGCGCGGAAGAGGCCAACCTTGATCTGAGGCCGGGCGGGGCCGCCCCGTAGAATCGGCCTCACCATGGCTTACCTCGACCACGCCGCGACCACCCCGATGCTCCCCGAGGCGGTCGAGGCACTCACCGCGCACCTGGGTGCCACCGGCAACGCCTCCTCCCTCCACGCGGCCGGCCGCCGCGCACGGCGTACCGTCGAGGAGGCCCGCGAGACCCTCGCCGAGGCCCTCGGCGCCCGCCCCAGCGAGGTGGTGTTCACCTCCGGCGGCACCGAGGCCGACAACCTCGCCGTCAAGGGCCTGTACTGGGCCCGCCGTGACGCCGACCCGGCCCGCACCCGCGTCCTGGCCAGCCCCGTCGAGCACCACGCGGTCCTCGACGCCGTCCACTGGCTCGGTGAGCACGAGGGCGCGACCGTCGAGTACCTGCCGGTCGACGCCCACGGCCGCGTCCACCCCGAGGCGCTGCGCGAGGCCATCGCCCGCAACCCCGCCGATGTCGCCCTGGCCACCGTCATGTGGGCCAACAACGAGATCGGTACGGTCATGCCGGTGCGGGAACTCGCCGACGTGGCCGCCGAGTCCGGCGTCCCCCTGCACGCCGACGCGGTCCAGGCCGTCGGCCAGCTCCCGGTCGACTTCGCCGCCTCCGGGCTCGCCGCGATGACGGTTTCCGGCCACAAGATCGGCGGCCCTTACGGCATCGGCGCGCTGCTCCTCGGCCGCGCGTACACGCCGGTGCCCGTCCTGCACGGCGGCGGCCAGGAACGCCACGTCCGCTCCGGCACCCTCGACGTCCCCGCCGTGGCGTCCTTCGCGGTCGCCGGCCGCCTCGCCGCCGAGCAGCGCGAGTGGTTCGCCCGCGAGATCGGCGCGCTCCGCGACGAGCTGGTCGACGCGGTCCGTACGGCGGTCCCGGACGCCATCCTGGGCGGCGACCCGGCACCGGAGGGCCGCCTCCCGGCCAACGCCCACTTCACCTTCCCCGGCTGCGAGGGCGACTCCCTGCTCCTCCTGCTCGACGCCCAGGGCATCGAGTGCTCCACCGGCTCCGCCTGCACCGCGGGCGTCGCCCAGCCCAGCCACGTCCTCCTGGCCACCGGCACCTCCCCCGACCTGGCCCGCGGCACCCTGCGCTTCTCCCTGGGGCACACCTCCACGCAGGCCGACGTGAAAGCCCTGGCCAAGGCGATCGGCCCGGCGGTGGAACGGGCGCGGGCGGCGGGGCTGTCCTAGGGCGGACGGGCTGCAAGGACTGCGCCGGTGCCGCTACCGCAACGGCGCCAGGACCGCGGCCGGCCCCGTCTCAGACGCCGGTCCCGCTCGGCGTCGGGCCGGTGGGCCCGCCGGAGGGCGGCCCGCTCGTGGCCGCCCGCCGTACCAGCTCCATGTACCGGTCCCAGTCCCAGTGCGGCCCCGGGTCGGTGTGGTCGGTGCCCGGCACCTCCACGTGGCCGATGATGTGCTCGCGGTCGACGGGTATCTCGTACCGCGCGCAGATCCCCGCCGTCAGCCGCGCGGAGGCCGCGTACATCGCGCCGGTGAAGTCCTGCGGCCGGTCCACGAACCCCGCGTGTTCGATGCCGACACTGCGCTCGTTGTAGTCGCGGTCGCCCGCGTGGTACGCCACGTCCAGCTCTCGGATCATCTGGGTGACGCGCCCGTCCTGCCCGACGATGTAGTGCGCGGCAGCCTTGTGTCCCGGGTCCTGGAAGGCCCTGACCGCGCTCTCGAAGCTGCCCTGCGTGACATGGACGATCACCATGTCGATGCCGAAGTCGTCGGGCCGGTCCGCACGCCGCCAGTTCGCGTCCGAGGCCGCCACCCACCGGGCTCCCGTGTAGTCGACCGCGCCCGGTTCACGCGGCTTCTCCACGCCGGGTACACGCCACCACAGGCGAGCCAGCTCGTCGCGCGCCAGCACCGCCGTGCCCACGGCCGCGGCCGTGCCGCCGACGAGCAGCGCCCGCCGACCGATGCGCCGGTCGGCGTCCTTCGATCCGCTCGTGGTTCCGTGCTTCGCCCCCATACGATCTTCAACGCATACTCGCGGGCTCCGGTTCCCGGCTCCCCGTACTCTGGAGGGGCTATGACTGACACCCCGCAGCCCACCCGGCCCCTCCGCGTCCTCGCCGCCATGTCGGGCGGAGTCGACTCCGCCGTCGCCGCCGCCCGCGCGGCCGAGGCGGGGCACGACGTGACCGGCGTCCACCTCGCGCTCTCCGCGAACCCGCAGTCCTTCCGCACGGGCGCGCGGGGCTGTTGCACCATCGAGGACTCGCGGGACGCCCGCCGCGCCGCGGACGTCATCGGCATCCCGTTCTACGTCTGGGACCTCGCCGACCGCTTCCGGGAGGACGTCGTCGAGGACTTCGTCGCCGAGTACGAGGCCGGCCGCACCCCGAACCCCTGCCTGCGCTGCAACGAGAAGATCAAGTTCGCCGCGCTGCTGGACAAGGCGCTCGCGCTCGGCTTCGACGCGGTCTGCACCGGTCACTACGCGAAGGTGATCCTCAAGGAGGACGGCACCCGCGAGCTGCACCGCGCGTCCGACATGGCGAAGGACCAGTCGTACGTCCTCGGAGTGCTCGACGACCGGCAGCTCGCGCACGCCATGTTCCCGCTCGGCGACACGGTCACCACCAAGGACGAGATCCGCGCGGAGGCCGAGCGCAGGGGACTGGCCGTCGCCAAGAAGCCCGATTCGCACGACATCTGCTTCATCGCCGACGGCGACACCCAGGGCTTCCTGGCGGACCGGCTGGGCCGGGCCGAGGGCGACATCGTCGACGAGACCGGCACCAAGCTCGGCACCCACGAGGGCGCGTACGGCTTCACCATCGGCCAGCGCAAGGGCCTGCGCATCGGCACCCCGGCCCCCGACGGCAAGCCGCGCTACGTCCTGGACATCTCGCCCGTGGACAACACCGTCACCGTCGGCCCGGCCGAGGCCCTGGACGTCACCGCGCTCACCGCGATCAAGCCCCGCTGGTGCGGTGCCGCCCCGGCCGGACCCGGCACCTACACCGCCCAGCTCCGCGCCCACGGCGGCGAGACCGAGGTACGGGCCGAGCTGGTCGGCGGCGTCCTGGAGGTCTCCTTCACCGAGCCGGTGCGCGGCGTCGCCCCCGGCCAGGCGATCGTGCTGTACGACGGCACGCGCGTGGTGGGCTCGGCGACGATCGCGTCCACGGCACGGGCGACGGCCGACGTGGCCTGAGCCGCCGGTGCCGTCCCGTTCCGCGAGGAGCTCCGCCGGCGCCCCGGCCGGACTCCTCGCGCGGTGGGCCCGGCGCGGAGTACGCCGAGCCGCCGGTCAGGCGCTCGGGCGGGGCCGTCGCCGTGAGGGGGCCAACAGTCATGCCGGGCCCGGAGGCCAGCGGCCCTCTTGCAGGACCGCGAAGAAGATGACGGGGCGACCGCCGGTGCCCACGGGGCCGGCGGCTCAGGACAGCTCGACCTCGTAGAAACACACGTGGTCCTTGATCTCCGCCACGTCCGGCTCCGGGTCCGGGTACGCCCAGGCGAGGTCCGCCGCGTCCGGCAGCGACCAGTAGGACGCGTCGCCCTTGAAGGGGCAGTGCGTGTGCGTGCCGGACGGCGTCAGCAGGTCCAGCCGTACGTCCCCGGCCGGGATGTAGTACCGGTCGGGACAGCCCGTCTCCCGCAGGACCAGTGCCCCGTCGCTCTCCGCCAGGACCTGGTCGCCGTGCACCACGCGCACGTGCCGGTCGCTTCGCTCGATGGTGATGCGGTGCCCAGTGGTCACGATCGTCCTCCTCGGGTGGCCGGCTCGCTCTGCCGACGACAGCACGGCCGGAAGCCGAGTTCTTCCCCGCGGGACTCCGAACGTACCGTGGCCCCATGAACATCTGCGTCTTCCTCTCCGCCGCCGACCTCGACGAGCGCTACACGCGCCCCGCCAAGGAGTTCGCCAAGCTGCTCGGCAAGGGCGGCCACACGCTCGTGTGGGGCGGCTCGGACGTCGGGCTGATGAAGGTGGTCGCCGACGGCGTGCAGGAGGCCGGAGGGCGGCTCCTGGGCGTCTCCGTGGACTTCCTCGCGGCCAAGGCGCGCGACGGCGCCGACGAGATGGTGATCGCGCGTGACCTCGCCGAGCGCAAGAGGCTGCTGCTGGAGAAGGCCGACGCCGTGGTGATCATGGTGGGTGGCACCGGCACGCTGGACGAGGCGACGGAGATCCTGGAGCTGAAGAAGCACGGGCACACCGACAAGCCGGTCGTCCTGCTCAACACGGCCGGCTTCTACGACGGCCTCAGGGAGCAGTTCCGCCGCATGGAGGACGAGGGCTTCCTGCCCCGCCCCCTGACCGAGCTGGTGTTCTTCGCCGAGGAGCCGGTCGGGGCACTGGCCTACCTGGAGGAGAGCCGGGGCGTGGAGTGAGCCCGCGGTGATGCGAGCATGGCGGGCATGGCTACACATGTGATCACCGGAGCGGGCTCCGGCATCGGCGCGGCCGTGACCCGCCGCCTGCACGAGCGCGGCGACGAGGTCGTGCTGCACGCGCGCGACGCGGGCCGGGCGAAGGAGCTGGCGGCCGCCTACCCCGGCGCCAGGACGCTGGTCGGCGACCTGGCGGACCCGGACAAGCTCTCCTGGGCCTTCTCCCACCAGACGCTGCCCGACCGCGTGGACTCGCTGCTGCACATCGCCGGGGTGGTCGACCTCGGTCCGGTCGGCGACCTCACCCCGAAGACCTGGCGCAGCCAGCTCAACGTCAACCTGGTCGCTCCCGCCGAACTGACCCGCCTCTTCCTGCCCCAGCTGCGCGTAGCCCAGGGCCACGTGCTGTTCGTGAACTCCGGCTCCGGGCTCAACGCCCACGCCGGCTGGTCCGCGTACGCCGCCTCCAAGCACGGCCTGAAGGCCCTCGCCGACTCCCTGCGCCAGGAGGAGCACCCGAACGGCGTACGCGTCACCTCGGTCTACCCCGGTCGCACCGCCAGCCCCATGCAGGCCAAGGTCCACCAGCAGGAGGGCAAGGAGTACGACCCCGCGCGGTGGATCGACCCCGAGTCGGTGGCCACGACGATCCTGATGGCCCTGGACCTGCCGAGGGACGCGGAGGTCAACGACCTGACGGTGCGCCCGGGAAGGTGACGGCGCCGCGGTGTTCCGTAGGCTGCTGCGGTGAGTGAAAACAGCCAGACCAGGTTCGGCCCCGCCACCGGTGTCGGCTCCCTGCCGGGGGACGACGCGCGCGAGGCCGTCAAGACCGCCACCGGCACCTTCGAGGACTTCCCCTTCCTGCCCGAGCTGCCCGCCCGCGGTCCCGGCGCCGACATGATCGGTCGCACCGCCGGGATGCTCGTCGAGCTGTACGCGCGCGTGGAGCCCAGTGGCTGGCGGCTCGGTGACCGGCCGGGCCGGGACACCAAACGGGCGAGGGCCTGGCTCGGGGAGGACCTCGACGCCCTGGAGGAGTTCACCCAGGGCTACGAAGGGCCGCTGAAGGTCCAGGCCGTCGGCCCCTGGACGCTGGCCGCCGCCCTGGAGCTCAGGAACGGCGAGGCGGTCCTCTCGGACGCCGGCGCCTGCCGCGACCTCGCCGCCTCGCTCACCGAGGGACTGCGCCTGCACCTGGCGGAGGTCCGGCGCCGGGTGCCCGGCGCGCGGCCCGTGCTCCAGCTGGACGAGCCGTCCCTCACCGCCGTCCTGCGCGGCCGGGTGCGCAGCGCCAGCGGCTACCGCACCCACCGGGCCGTCGACCGCCAGGTCGTCGAGGCCGCGCTCCGCGACGTCGCCGGGGTGCAGGGCGAAGGCCCCGTCGTGGTGCACTCGTGCGCCCCCGACGTGCCGTTCGCCCTGCTGCGCCGGGCGGGTGTCGCGGGCGTCTCCTTCGACTTCTCGCTCCTCACCGAGCGTGATGACGAAGCGATCGGCGAGGCGGTGGAGGGCGGTACCCGGCTGTTCGCCGGTGTCCTGCCCGGCACGGACGGCCCGTTGTCAGACCCTGCCGGTAGCGTCATGGGTGTCAGGACGCTGTGGCGCAGGCTGGGGCTGCATCCGGGGCTTCTCGCGGAGGCGGTCACCGTCACCCCGTCGTGCGGACTCGCGGGCGCCTCCCCCGAGTACGCCCGCCGGGCGCTCGCCCACTGTGTCCTGGCGGCGAGATCCCTCGCGGACAACCCAGAGTAACGGGAGGACCACACGGTGGCCGGCGACAAGCAAGCGGAGACGACGAGTGTGCCCGCCGAGGCACGCGAGAAGCACGTGCAGCTCGCTGAGCAGATCGAGGAGCACCGCTTCCGGTACTACGTGAAGGACGCCCCCGTCGTCAGCGACGCGGAGTTCGACCGGTTGCTGCGTTCCCTCGAGCAGCTGGAGGAGGAGTATCCGGCGCTGCGCACCCCGGACTCCCCGACCCAGAAGGTCGCCGGCTCGTACGAGACCGAGTTCACCGCTGTCGAGCACCGCTCACGCATGCTCTCCCTGGACAACACCTTCAACGACGACGAGCTCGCCGCGTGGACCGAGCGCATCGCCAAGGAGCTGGGCGAGCAGGAGTACCACTTCCTGTGCGAGCTGAAGGTCGACGGCCTCGCCGTCAACCTCACCTACGAGCGTGGCCGCCTCACCCGCGCGGCCACCCGCGGCGACGGCCGCACGGGCGAGGACATCACGCCCAACGTCCGCACCATCGCCGAGATCCCGGAGCGCCTCACGGGGGACGAGGTCCCCGACCTCGTGGAGATCCGCGGCGAGGTCTACTTCCCGATGGAGAAGTTCCAGGAGCTCAACGCCCGGTTGAACGCGGCCGGTGACAAGCCCTTCGCCAACCCGCGCAACGCGGCGGCGGGTTCGCTGCGCCAGAAGGACCCGCGCGTCACGGCCGGCCGTCCGCTGCACATGGTGGTCCACGGCATCGGCGTCCTGGAGGGCTTCTCCGGCATGACCCGCCTCTCCCAGGCCTACGACCTGCTGAAGAGCTGGGGCCTGCCCACCTCCCCGCACAACAGGGTGGTCGACGGCCTCGACGGCCTGCGGGAGTTCATCGCGTACTACGGCGAGAACCGCCACTCGGTGGCGCACGAGATCGACGGTGTCGTCGTCAAGCTCGACGAGATCCGCCTCCAGGGACGGCTCGGCTCCACCGCCCGCGCACCCCGCTGGGCCATCGCCTACAAGTACGCGCCGGAAGAGGTCAACACCAAGCTGCTCGACATCAAGGTGGGCGTCGGCCGCACCGGCCGGGTCACGCCGTACGCGCAGGTCGAGCCGGTCACGGTGGCCGGCAGCGAGGTGGAGTTCGCCACGCTGCACAACCAGGAGGTCGTCAAGGCCAAGGGCGTGCTCATCGGCGACACCGTGGTGCTGCGCAAGGCCGGTGACGTGATCCCCGAGATCCTCGGGCCGGTCGCCGACCTCCGGGACGGCAGCGAGCGGGAGTTCGTGATGCCCGCCGAGTGCCCCGAGTGCGGGACGCCGCTGCGGGCCATGAAGGAGGGCGACATCGACCTGCGTTGCCCCAACGCCCGGACCTGCCCCGCGCAGCTGAGGGAACGCGTCGCCTACCTCGCCGGCCGGGAGTGCCTGGACATCGAGCACTTCGGCGGGGTCGTGGCGGCCGCGCTCACCGGGCCGCTGGAGCCGGTCGACCCGCCGCTGGTGGACGAGGGAGACCTCTTCGACCTCACCGTCGAGAAGCTGCTGCCCATCAAGGCGTACGTCCTCGACCCGGACAGCGGGCTGCCCAAGCGCGACCCCAAGACCGGCGAGGAGAAGATCGCCACGGTCTTCGCCAACAAGGAGGGCGCGCCGAAGAAGAACACCCTCGCGCTGCTGAAGCACATCGAGGAGGCCAAGACCCGCCCGCTCGCCCGCTTCCTCAACGGTCTCTCCATCCGGCACGTCGGACCCGTCGCCGCGCAGGCCCTGGCCCGCGAGTTCCGCTCGCTCGACCGCATCGAGCAGGCCACCGAGAAGGAGTTGGCGAACACCGACGGCGTCGGCCCGATCATCGCCACCGCCCTCAAGGAGTGGTTCGCCGAGGAGTGGCACCGCGAGATCGTCCGCAAGTGGAAGGCGGCCGGGGTTCCGCTCGAGGACCGGTCGACGGGGGAGGACGAGGGGCCGCGCCCGCTCGAAGGACTCACCGTCGTCGTCACCGGCACCCTGGAGAACTTCACCCGGGACGCGGCCAAGGACGCCCTCCAGGGCAAGGGCGCGAAGGTGACCGGATCGGTGTCCAAGAAGACGTCGTTCGTCGTGGTGGGTGACAACCCCGGGTCGAAGTACGACAAGGCGATGCAACTCAAGGTGCCGGTTCTGGACGAGGACGGCTTCACCGTCCTGCTCGAACAGGGCCCCGAAGCGGCCGCCGACGCCGCGCTTTCGGCCGAGGAATAGCGGTTGAAGGACACCCGATCGGCGCATACCAGATGCATACGGGTGGCCGGGACGCATTCGGGCAACCGCCGGCGACCGCTGCCCGTGGAAGCCTTCCGCGGCCTAGTGTTGAGGTGTGCGCCTGCCGTGCCCAGCTGCGGTTGGGGGCATCTCCCTGCCCCCGAGGGACAGGGGGAAGAGTTCTCCAACGCGGAGTCATCGAGGGTTGTCGGGCGTGGGGCCGCGTGGCGTGGGCACCGCCGGCTGGTGAGAGGGACGGAAATGGAACCGACCGAGAGCGCCGCCGCGGGCTCACGGCTGCGTCCGCGGCGCCTGGTGGCGGCGTGGCACGTGAGCCGGCGCCCCGGGCAGCGCGGTGGTGGCGCGCCGCCTTCCGCGGTGAACGCCCGCGGCCCGGCGCCGCAGGCCTCCGGCCACGCCTCCGGACTGCCCGGCACCGACGGCGAACGGCACCCGTCCTGGCCCGCGTTGCCCTCGGCGATCGTCGCGGCCGCCGCCTTCGTGCTGGGCGCCGGCTTCTACCGGGCGTTCACCGACGGCCACGCCCTCTTCCCCTCCGGCACCGCCGGCTGGGCCCTGGCCGTGCTGACCGGCATCGTCGTCGGCCACCTGGTCATGCTCGGCCGCTCCCGCTGGTGGGGCGGCACCGGCTCGGGCGCCGCCCTCACCCTCGCCGTCCTGCTGCTGTACGGGTGGGTTCCGGCCGGCATGGTCAGCCTCACCGTCGTCGTCCTGGTCGGCGTGGCCCGCCGGGGCCGCTGGCGGCAGGGCGTCCTGCACGGCGCGGTGGACATCCTCGGCATAGCCGCGGGCGCCCTGCTGCTGGGCGTCTGCGGTTCCGTGCCGTCCGTGGAGGCCCCCTGGGACCCGGACACCTGGGGGATGTCCGCGGCCCCCCAGGTGGTGCTCGTGGCCGTCGCCTATCTCACCGTCACCCGGGCCCTGCTGTGGTACCTGCAGACACCGCGCCCCGGCCTGCCCACGGTCGCCCGCACCGCCCTGGTCAGACAGGGCCTGGTGGCCGTCGCGCTGCTCGGCATCGCGCCGCTGGTGTGCGTGGTCGCCGTCGCCAAGCCGTTGCTGCTGCCGCTGTTCGCCATTCCGCTGATCGCCCTCGACTCCACGCTGTGGATCGCCCGCGCCCGGGCGGAGGAGCAGCTGCGCGACCCGCTCACCGGACTGCCCAACCGGCAGTGGCTGCTGGAGCGGACCTGGACGGCGCTGGACGACGCCGAGCGCACCGGTGCCCGCGCCGCCCTGATGCTCTTCGACCTCGACCGCTTCCGGTCGGTCAACGACACGCTCGGACACCTGGCCGGCGACCGGCTGCTGCTGCAGACCGCCGACCGGCTGCGGCTGGCCCTGCCGCGCGGGGCGGAGGCCGCGCGGCTCGGTGGCGACGAGTTCGTCGTCCTACTGCCCGTCGCCGACTCCACCACGTCGGCGACCCGGATCGCCCGGGGCCTCGTCGCCGAGCTCAGCTCACCGCTGGACCTGGACGGACTCACCCTCGTCCTGGAGGCCAGCGCCGGGGTCGCCGTCTTCCCCGACCACGCGCTGGACGCCGAAGGGCTGCTGCGCCGGGCGGACGTGGCGATGTACCAGGCGAAGCGGGACCGTACGGGCGTGGAGGTCTACGAGTCCAAGCGGGACTCCAACACCCCGGACCGGCTCGGGCTGCTGGGCGATCTGCGCCGGGCCCTGGACGCCCACGAGGTCCAGCTGCACTACCAGCCCAAGGTCCGGTTCGACGGGCACGTCGCGGGCCTGGAGGCCCTGGTCCGTTGGGTGCACCCGGAGCGCGGCAAGGTGCCGCCGGACGAGTTCATTGCGATCGCCGAGTCCTCGGGGCTGATGCCCCACCTGACGGAGTACGTGCTGGAGACGGCGCTCGCGCAGGTCGCCCGGTGGCGCTCCCAGGGGCTGTTCGTGCCGGTCGCGGTCAACGTCTCCCCGCGTGACGTGCACACCCCCGGCTTCGCGGGCTCGGTGGCCGCCCGGCTGGCCCGGCACGGCGTGCCGGCGGGAGCGCTCCAGCTGGAGATCACCGAGCACGTCCTCCTGGAGGACCCGCAGCGCGCCGCCGACACCCTCAACGCGCTGACCGGGCACGGCGTGAAGATGTCCCTGGACGACTTCGGCACCGGCTACTCCTCCCTCGTCCACCTGCGCAAGCTCCCGGTCAGCGAGCTCAAGATCGACCGGTCGTTCGTGGCCCGGCTGGCCGTCGACACCGAGGACGCCGAGATCGTGCGCTGCACCGTCGACCTCGCGCACTCCCTCGGCCTGCTCGTCGTCGCCGAGGGCGTGGAGGACGACGAGACCTGGGAGCGCCTGCGCGACCTGGGCTGCGACGCCGTGCAGGGCTGGCTGGTCGCGGCCGCGATGCCGCCGGAGGAGACCACCGCCTGGCTGCTCGCCCGCGGCTCCCGGGGCTGGGTGCGGGCCGCCGCCGCACTGCCCGCGGCGGCGGCCGACGAGTGACCCGACCACCGTGCGGCACGGCCGGACGGAGCGCCTTCCCGGGGGGAGGCGCCCGCCGACGGCTGTCCACCCGGCACGGTGCGGCGGCGCTCCCGGCCCGTTCCGCTCAGCCGGCGGTGTTCCGCGGCGTGAAGCGGTCGATCAGCGGGGGCCCTCGTGCCCCTCGGCGACACGCTCGCAGTGCTGCGCCACGGGGGTACGAGGGCCGTGGCCTTCGGTATCCGCTTCGCCGCCGCGGCCGTCGTCCTGATCAGGGCCGGCCCGCTCTTCGCCGTCCGAGCACGTGCTCGTCCGTGCGGCCGGGGCCGGCGAGCGGCCCCCCGGGGGAAACCGTTTAACGGCCACCGGGCCCGGCCCCATAGGATTGGGCCCGAACCGATTGGCCCGAAACCACACACACTCACCCCAGAGGAACGCTGCATGCCTGGCATCACGCGCGAGGAGGTCGCCCACCTCGCCCGGCTGGCGCGTCTGGAGCTGAAGCCCGAAGAGCTCGAGCACTTCGCGGGACAGCTGGACGACATCATCGGCGCGGTCGCCCGCGTCAGCGAGGTCGCCGACCAAGACGTACCGCCGACCTCGCACCCGCTCCCGCTGACCAACGTCATGCGGCCGGACGAGGTCCGTCCGTCGCTCACGCCCGAGCAGGCGCTCTCCGGCGCCCCGGCCCAGGAGCAGCAGCGTTTCAAGGTGCCGCAGATCCTGGGGGAGGAGTAACCGCCATGAGCGACATCATCAAGCTCACCGCGGCCGAGATCGCCGCGAAGATCGCCTCCGGCGAGCTGACCGCGGTCGAGGTCACCGAGGCCCACCTGGCGCGCATCGAGGCCGTCGACGAGAAGGTGCACGCCTTCCTGCACGTCGACCGCGAGGGCGCCCTGGCCCAGGCCCGCGCCGTCGACGAGAAGCGCGAGCGCGGCGAGAAGCTCGGCCCGCTGGCCGGCGTCCCGCTCGCGCTCAAGGACATCTTCACCACCGAGGGCGTCCCCACGACCGTCGGCTCGAAGATCCTCGAGGGCTGGATCCCGCCGTACGACGCGACGGTCACCAAGCGGCTGAAGGCCGCCGACGTCGTCATCCTCGGCAAGACCAACATGGACGAGTTCGCCATGGGGTCCTCCACCGAGAACAGCGCCTACGGCCCGACCGGCAACCCCTGGGACCTCACCAAGATCCCCGGCGGTTCCGGCGGCGGTTCCTCCGCCGCGCTCGCCGCCTTCCAGGCCCCGCTCGCCATCGGCACCGACACCGGCGGCTCCATCCGCCAGCCGGCGGCCGTCACCGGTACGGTCGGCGTCAAGCCGACCTACGGCGGCGTCTCCCGCTACGGCATGGTGGCCTTCTCCTCCTCCCTCGACCAGGGCGGCCCCTGCGCCCGTACGGTCCTGGACGCGGCCCTGCTGCACGAGGTGATCGCCGGGCACGACCCGATGGACTCCACCTCCATCGACGCCCCGGTCCCCGCGGTCGTCGAGGCCGCCCGCAACGGCAGCGTCGAGGGCATGCGCGTCGGCGTCGTCAAGCAGTTCCGCGGCGAGGGCTACCAGGCCGGCGTCATCCAGCGCTTCGACGAGTCCGTCGAGCTGCTGAAGGAGCTCGGCGCCGAGATCGTCGAGCTGGACTGCCCGTCCTTCGACCTCGCGCTGTCGGCGTACTACCTGATCGCGCCGTCCGAGTGCTCCTCCAACCTCGCCCGCTTCGACGGCCTGCGCTACGGCCTGAGGACCGGCGACGACGGCACGCGCTCCGCCGAGGAGGTCACCTCCCTGACCCGCGAGGCCGGCTTCGGCCCCGAGGTCAAGCGGCGCATCATGCTCGGCACCTACGCGCTGTCGAGCGGCTACTACGACGCCTACTACGGCAGCGCCCAGAAGGTCCGCACCCTCATCAAGGAGGAGTTCGAGCGGGCCTTCGAGCAGGTCGACGTGATCGTCTCCCCGACGACCCCGACCACCGCCTTCGCGATCGGCGAGCGCGCCGACGACCCGATGGCGATGTACCTGGCCGACCTGTGCACCATCCCCACCAACCTGGCGGGCAACGCGGCCATGTCGCTGCCCTGCGGTCTCGCGCCGGAGGACAACCTGCCGGTGGGTCTGCAGATCATCGCCCCCGCCATGAAGGACGACCGGTTGTACAAGGTCGGCGCCGCCGTCGAGGCCGCCTTCGTGGAAAAGTGGGGCCACCCGCTGATCGAGGAGGCACCGTCGCTGTGAGCGCACTGTCCAAGGCCAAGGGCTTCAAGAAGTCCAAGTCCGGTCTGTACGTCTCGATGGCCACCTCGGCGTTCGGCGCCGTCGGTGTCTACAAGCAGATCAAGAAGGCGCGTGGCGAGAACGACACGCTGCGGCTGCTCGACGCCGTCGTGACCGGCGCCGCGGTCGTCACCAACCTCGCCATCCTCTACCGCGAGCTGAAGCGCCTCGGCGACGACGACGTCCTGCTGGGCTGAGAGGGAAGTTACACCGTGACCACCACGACCGACCTGGTGTCGTACGAGGACGCGCTGGCGTCGTACGACCCCGTCATGGGCCTCGAGGTCCATGTCGAACTCGGCACCCGGACCAAGATGTTCTGCGGCTGTTCGACCGCACTGGGCGCCGACCCCAACACCCAGACCTGTCCCGTCTGCCTCGGCATGCCCGGCGCGCTCCCGGTCGTCAACGCGACCGGCGTCGAGTCGGCGATCAAGATCGGTCTCGCGCTGAACTGCGAGATCGCCGAGTGGTGCCGCTTCGCCCGGAAGAACTACTTCTATCCGGACATGCCGAAGAACTTCCAGACCTCCCAGTACGACGAGCCGATCGCCTTCGACGGCTACCTCGACGTGCAGCTGGAGGACGGCGAGACCTTCCGCGTCCAGATCGAGCGCGCCCACATGGAGGAGGACACCGGCAAGTCGACGCACGTCGGCGGCGCCACGGGCCGTATCCACGGCGCGTCCCACTCCCTCCTGGACTACAACCGCGCCGGCATCCCGCTCATCGAGATCGTCACCAAGCCGATCGAGGGAGCGGGCGAGCGCGCCCCCGAGGTCGCCCGGGCCTACGTGCGTGAGCTGCGCGAGCTCATCCGGGCCCTCGGCGTGTCCGAGGCCCGCATGGAGATGGGCCAGATGCGCTGCGACGTGAACCTGTCGCTGCGCCCGCACGGCACCGAGAAGTTCGGCACCCGCTCGGAGACGAAGAACGTCAACTCGCTGCGGTCCGTGGAGCGCGCGGCCCGCTTCGAGATCCAGCGGCACGCGGCCGTGCTGGGCGGCGGCGGCACGATCATCCAGGAGACCCGCCACTTCCACGAGGACACGGGGTCCACGACCTCGGGCCGCGTGAAGGAGGAGGCCGAGGACTACCGGTACTTCCCCGAGCCCGACCTGGTGCCGGTCGCCCCGTCCCGCGAGTGGGTCGAGGAGCTCCGCTCCGCCCTGCCCGAGCTGCCGCTGGTGCGCCGCAACCGGCTCCGTGAGGAGTGGGGCGTCTCCGGTACCGACATGCAGGCGATCCTCAACGCCGGCGCCCTGGACCTGATCGTCGCCACGATCGACGCCGGTGCCGACGCGGCCTCCGCCCGCAAGTGGTGGATGGGCGAGCTGGCCCGCAGCGCCAACGAGTCCCAGAAGTCGCTGGACGAGCTGGCGATCACGCCCGAACAGGTGGCCCGGGTCACCGAGCTGGTCGCCAAGGGCGACCTGAACGACAAGCTCGCCCGCCAGGTCATCGAGGGCGTCCTCGCCGGCGAGGGCACGCCGGACGAGGTCGTCGACAAGCGCGGCCTGAAGGTCGTCTCCGACGAGGGCGCGCTCACCGCCGCCGTCGACGAGGCCATCGCCGGCAACCCGGGCGTCGCGGACAAGATCCGCGGCGGCAAGGTGGCCGCGGCCGGCGCCCTGGTCGGCGCGGTCATGAAGGCGACCCGGGGGCAGGCGGACGCCGCCCGCGTCAAGGAGCTGATCCTGGAGAAGCTGGGCGTCGAGGGCTGAGCCCGGCCCGCCCGCAGACCCGAGGGGGGACGCACCGCCGACCGGTGCGTCCCCCCTCGGGGTGTCACGGGGTGGCGGGTGCGTCCACCGTCGGAGTGTCACCGAGGCGAGCGCCCGGCCGCAGCCGGGGTCCAGCACGTGGGCGTCGGGCGGCAGGTCCTCCAGGCCGAGCGCCGGGACCAGGCACTTTGGCAGCGACAGCAGATGAGGGCCCATCCGGTGCTCGACGAGCCACCGGCCGTCACCCGCATCCGCATGCGAGGAGCGCGGTACGACAATGTTGTGAATAGGGCCACGAAATCCGCAAACGATCATTTCCGCCTGCAAGAGTGGTTTCGCATAGCTCATGCGTTCTTTGCGGGCCGTTCACACCATGAACGACTGTTCCCGGTCAAAGATCCACAATCGGAAACCCTGGGAGCACGTTCGTGGCAGCCCTCGCACGCTGGTGTGTCCAACGCCGCCTCGTCGCCGTCCTGCTCTGGCTCCTCGCCTTCGGCGGGGTCGCCACGGCCGCCGTCGTCACCGGCTCCGCGTACTCCAACGACTACGGGGTCCCCGGCACCGACTCCGACCGTGCCTCCCGGCTGCTCGCCGCCGGATTCCCCGGCCACGACGGCGACAGCGACACGATCGTCTGGCACACCACGGACGGCTCCGTCCGCGCCGCCGACGTCGAACAGACCATGACCCGCACCCTGGACCGCATCGCGGACCTGCCCGGGGTGGCCTCGGTGACCAACCCGTACGACGACCCCGACTCGCCCCGGATCAGCGAGGACGCCCGCACGGCGTACGCCTCGGTGACCTTCGCGGACGAGTCCCAGGACGTCGCCCCGGGCCAGGCGCGCACCGTGCTCGACACCGCCAAGGCCGCCGAGACCGACGGGCTCCAGGTCGACATGGGCGGCAGTGCGGTCGCGCTCACCGAGGCGATGGGCAGCCACCTCGCCGAGGCCGTCGGCGTGGCCGTCGCGGCGGTCGTCCTCTTCCTCGCCTTCGGCTCCCTCGCCGCCTCCCTGCTGCCCATCGCCACCGCGCTGGTCTCGGTCGGCACCGCCTACGCCGGTATCACCCTGCTCGGCCACGTCATGACCGTCGCGGACTTCGCGCCCATGCTGGGCACCCTCATCGGACTCGGCGTCGGCATCGACTACGCCCTGTTCATCGTCACCAGGCACCGGCGCGGCCTGAAGCGGGGCCTGTCGGTCACCGAGGCCGCCGAGAGCGCCGTCGCGACCACCGGACGCGCGGTCGTCTTCGCGGGTGCCACCGTCTGCATCGCCCTGCTGGGCATGCTGATCCTCCGGCTGAGCTTCCTCAACGGCGTGGCCGTCGCCGCGTCACTGACCGTCGTCCTCACCGTCGCGGCCTCCGTGACGCTGCTGCCGGCCCTGCTGTCGTACATCGGCCCGCGCGCCCTGAGCCGCCGCGAGCGGCGCCGGCTCGCGGAGCACGGGCCCGAACCCGAGCTGCCCACCGGGTTCGCCGCCCGCTGGTCGGCGCTGGTCGAGCGCCACCCCAAGCTGCTCGGCGCCGTCGCCCTCGTCGTCATCACCGTCCTCGCGCTGCCCACCCTCGGACTGCGCCTCGGCACTTCCGACCAGGGCAACGACCCGCGGGGCACGACCACACGCCAGGCCTACGACCTGCTGGCCGAGGGCTTCGGGCCCGGCGTGAACGGCCCGCTCACCCTGGTCACCAAGGTGAGCGGCGCCGAGGACCGACTCGCCCTGGACAACCTCGGCGCCTCCCTGCGCACCACCGACGGCGTCGCCGCGGTGACGCCGGTGACGTACAGCTCGGCCGGTGACACCGCGTACCTCACCGTCGTACCCGAGTCGGCCCCGCAGTCCAGGGCCACCAGCGACTTCGTCGAACGGCTGCGCTCCGAGGCGCTGCCGCGCGCCGAGTCCGGCACCGCGCTCGACGTGCACGTCGGGGGCGTGACGGCCGGCTACGACGACTTCGCCGCCGTCATAGTGGGCAAGCTGCCCCTGTTCGTCGGCGTCGTCATCGGTCTGGGCTGCCTGCTGCTCCTGCTGGCCTTCCGGTCCGTCGGCATCCCCCTCAAGGCCGCCGCGATGAACATCGCCGCCGTGGCCGCCTCCTTCGGCATCGTGGTGGCCGTCTTCCAGTGGGGCTGGGGGAGTGAACTGCTCGGTCTCGGCAGCGCGGGTCCGATCGAACCCTTCCTGCCCGTGATCATGGTGTCGGTGCTCTTCGGACTCTCCATGGACTACCAGGTCTTCCTGGTCAGCCGGATGTACGAGGAGTGGCTGGAGACCGGTGACAACCGCCGCGCCGTCCGCGTCGGCCTCGCCGAGACCAGCCGGGTGATCAATTCCGCCGCGGTCATCATGATCTCGGTCTTCCTCGCCTTCGTCCTCACCGGTGACCGGGTGATCGCCATGTTCGGCATCGCGCTCGCCGCCGCCGTCGCCCTGGACGCCTTCGTGCTCCGCACCCTCCTGGTGCCCGCCCTGATGCACCTGCTCGGCAGCGCCAACTGGTGGCTGCCGCGCCGGCTGGACGGACTCCTGCCGCGCATCAGCATCGAGCCGCCCGAGTGCCGCGCGGCCCATGAGAGGCTGGCCGCGGCGACGGACGCCGAAGTGGCGGACGTCCTCGAGAAGGAGGAACGGCAGCGGGATGTACGCGATACCACTGGGTGACGACGGAGCCGAACTGCGCCCCCTGGAGACCTGGCACGCCGAGGAGTTCCTGGCCCACCTGGAGCGGGGCCGGGACTTCATCACACAGCACATCCCCTTCGGGGCGAAGGCCACCGACGTCGACTCCGCCCGCGCGCTGCTCCAGTCCTACGCCGACCGGCACGCGACCGACAGCGGCTTCCTGCACGGGCTGTGGCTGGACGGCACGCTCGTGGGCGGCCTGCTCATGCGCGTCTTCGACGCCGCCACCGGCGTCTGCGAGATCGGCTGCTGGCTGGAGCCCGCCGGAACGGGGCGTGGCCTGGTCACACGCGGCGCCCGCGTGCTGATCGACTGGGCGTTCGACGAGCGCGGCATGCACCGCGTGGAGTGGCACGCGTCGTCCGCCAACACCCCGAGCGTCAACGCCGCCCGGCGACTCGGCATGATGCGTGAGGGCGTGCACCGCGAGAGCTTCCCCTACCGGGGCGCCCGCCAGGACATGGAGGTGTGGGCGGTGCTCGCGCCGGAGTGGCGTGCGGCACGCGAGGCACGCGCGCGTGCCGCGCACAAGGATCGTTAAGGGACCTCTCAGACAGCGTCCGTACGGTGCGAGACATGGGAACGAAGACAGTGGACGAGACCGGCCTGAAGACCGACGAGGACAAGACGGACGAGGCGACCGGGGCGACTGAGGCGCCCGGGACCGACGAGAAGGCGGTGACCGGGACCCCGGACGGCGCCGACGCCACGAACGCCGACGCCGAGGACGCCGCCGCGGACGACCTCGCGCGCGGCGCCGCCGGCACCGAGGGCCCCACCGGCGTCGGCCAGGGCGCGGGGGCGGTCGTCTCCGCCGGACTGGGCATCGTCTCGCTGACGGGCAGCTGGGTCGGCACCGTGGCCTCCGCCCGTGAGGCGGTCTTCGGACAACTGGAGACGACCCAGTCGTCGAACGTCCAGACCATGCTCGAAAAGGGGTACGGCGACGCCTGGCAGGCCACCGCGCTCTGGGGCGGCGTCTTCGCCCTGGTCGCGCTGATCGTCGGCGTCGTGGTGCTGGTCCGGCCCGCGTTCGGCGCGCCCGGCAAGCCGCAGGCCGCGTGGATCAAGTCGGTCTCCTGGGCGGGCGTCGCGCTGGGCGTGATCGGCCTGATCCTGGCCGTACTGAAGTACACCGACGTCATGCTGGCCGTGCCGTCCGCGGGCTGACCCTTACCCAGCTCACGGGGGGTCTTAGGGCACCCGGCGCGCACGACGCGCCCGCCCTGAGGCCCCCTCACGCGCGTCTTGAGGCCCTCACCCCGCCGAACTGGTCCGCCGCGCCGACGAGGCCCGGCTGGCCCGCGAGGCCGTCCGCGCCCGTCGCGCCGCCCGCCGGGATGCCCGCCGCGGAGCCGCCCGGGCGGAGAGCCATACGCCCCGGCCACGCCGGCACCGGTTCGCCCGGGCCGCGTGAGCGGGGGGTCCGGGGAGGACGGCGGGACGGCCGTCCTCCCCGAAACCACTGCCGCGCCGCCGGCCCCCCGTGCGATGCTCGGGCCCGTGGAGTCCAGGTCCGTCAGTCCCGTGTTCGTCGGCCGCGCCGGCGAACTGGACACGTTGAACGACGCGCTCGTCCGCGCCGGCGCGGACGAGCCGCAGGCACTGCTGCTCGGCGGCGAGGCGGGCGTCGGCAAGACCCGCCTCGTCGAGGAGTTCGCCGCCGCCGCACGCCGGCGGGGCGCCGTCGTCGCGCTGGGCGGCTGTGTGGAGATCGGTGCCGACGGACTGCCCTTCGCGCCCTTCTCCACCGCGCTGCGCGCCCTGCGCCGCGCACTGCCCACGGAACTGGCCGCCGCCGCCACCGGGCAGGAGGAGGAACTGGCCCGGCTGCTGCCCGAACTGGGCGAGACCGCCACCGGCCCCGGCGGCGGCCGGCACGACGAGGAGAGCGTGGCCCGCCTCTTCGAACTCACCGCCCGCCTGCTGGAGCGCGTCACCGCCCGGCACACCGTCGTCCTCGTCCTGGAGGACCTGCACTGGGCCGACGCCTCCACCCGCCACCTGATCGCCTACCTCTTCCGCACCCTGCGCACCGGCCACCTCGTCGTCCTGGCCACCTACCGCTCCGACGACATCCACCGCCGTCACCCGCTGCGCCCCCTGCTCGCCGGACTCGACCGGCTGCGCACCGTCCGCCGCCTCGAACTGGGCCGCTTCACCCGCGAGGAAGTGGGCCGCCAGATCGCCGGCATCCTCGCCCACGAACCCGACCCGCTCCAGGCCGACCAGATCTTCGCGCGCTCCGACGGCAACGCCTTCTTCGTCGAGGAACTCGCGGTGGCCGCCCGCGAGGGCTGCCGCACCGGCCTCACCGACTCCCTGCGCGACCTGCTGATGGTCCGCGTCGAAGCCCTGCCCGAGAGCGCCCAGCGGGTCGCCCGGACCGTCGCCGAGGGCGGCTCCACCGTCGAGTACCGGCTGCTGGCCGCCGTCGCCGGGCTCGCCGAGGACGACCTCATCGAGGCCCTGCGCGCCGCCGTCGACGCCAACCTGCTGCTCCCCGCGCCCGACGGCGACGGCTACCGCTTCCGCCACTCCCTGGTCCGTGAGGCCGTCGCCGACGACCTGCTCCCCGGCGAGCGCTCCCGCCTCAACCGCCGCTACGCCGAGGCCCTCGACGCCGATCCGACGCTGGTGCCCGCCACCGAGCGCGTGATGCGCCTGGCCAGCTACTGGTACCACGCCCGCGACCCGGCCAGGGCCCTGCCCGCCGTACTGGACGCCTCCGTGGAGGCCCGGCGCCGCCACGCCTACTCCGAGCAGCTCCGGCTGCTGGAGCGGGCCATGGAGCTGTGGAACTCCGTCCCCGACGAGGTCCGCGCCACCCTGCGCCCCGTCGACCGCACCGCGGTCCACCCGCCCTGCGGCCGCGACCCGCGGAGCACGCCCCTGCGGTACCTGGACCTGATGGCCGAAGCCGCCGTCGCCGGGCGGCTGTGCGGCGAACGCGAACGCGCCATGAAGATCACCGACCGCGCGCTGCGCCTGCTGGAGGACGAGCGGGACGCCGCGTCCGGCGCCCCGCCGGGCGGCAGCGGGCAGGACCCGCAGCGCGCCGCCTGGTTCTGGACACAGCGTTCGCTGCTGGTCCAGGCCCTGGGCCGCGGCGACGGCCGGCGCGAACTCGGCGTCGCCCAGGAGCTCGTCCGCGGACTGCCGCCGTCCGAGGTGCACGCCGAGGTACTGGCCATGGCCGCCAACTGGTCGATGCTCCGCGACCCCGGCCCCGACGCGGTGACCGCCGCCGAGCGGGCCGTCGAGTACGCGCGCATGGTGGGCGCCGACGACATCGAGCTCAACGCCCGGCTCACCCTCGGCGGCCTGCTGGTGGACGCGGGCCACATCGACGCGGGACTGGCGCAGATGTACCGGGTCAAGGACGCGGCGGTGGCGCGGGGGCGGGCCGCCGTGGTGGCCCGCAGCCACGTCGACCTGCCGTCCGTCCTGGAGGGCGTCGGCCGCTCCGAGGAGGCGCTCGGCGTCCTGCGCGAGGGCGTCGACCTGACGCGGCGGATGGGGCTGCTGGAGTCCGAGGCCTGGGTGTGGGGCAACCTCGCCGAGTCGCTCATCTCGCTGGGCCGCTGGGACGAGGCGGTCGAGGCCGCGGCCGTGGCCGGGGCCCCGGGCCGGGGTGCCGCACCACGTGGCGGCGCCGCCCTCGAGCGCGCCGCCGTGGCGCTCGCCCGCGGCGAGAGGGCCGAGGCCGGCCGGCTGCTCGCCGACGCCCGCGCCGCCTTCGGCACGCACGACCTCGTGCCGCAGCACCGCCTGCCCCTGGCCGCCCTCACCATCGCCTTCGCCGCCGCCGAGGGCCGCGTCCTGGACGCCCGCGCGGAACTGCTCCGGGTCCTGGACGCGGGCTTCCCGCCCGGCACCCAGCGTTTCGGGTGGCCCCTGCTGGTGTCCGCCGCCGGGACCGAGGCCGACGCCCGCGGTCTGCCGGCCGCCGAGGAGGGCCGCGCGGGGATCCTGGAACGGCTCGCCGGGGCCGCCAGGTCCCTGACCGCGGGCGCCCCGGTCTGGCTCGCCCACGAGAAGTGGGTCCGCGCCGAACTCCACCGCGCCGAGGCCCGGGACACCCCCGAGCTCTGGTCGGAGGCGGTCACCGCCTTCGAGTGCCTGCAGCGCCCCTACGATCTCGCCCGCGTCCGGTACCGGCTGGCCGGCGCCCTCGTGGCGGCCGGCGGCGAGGACGAGCGCGCTCGCGCCAGGGACCTGCTCCGCCTGGCCCGCAGCGTCGCGGGCCACCTCGGCGCGCGCCCGCTCGCCGACGCCGTCACCCTGCTCGCCCAGCGCGCCCGCCTCCCGCTCGGCCGGGCCCCCGAGCCGGACACCGACCCCCGCGACCCGGCCGGGGCCCTCGGCCTCACCGGCCGCGAACGCGACGTGCTGCGCCTGGTCGCCGACGGCCGCACCAACCGCCAGATAGCCGAGGAGCTCTTCATCTCCCCGAAGACGGCCAGCGTGCACGTCTCCCACATCCTGGCCAAGCTCGGCGTCTCGGGCCGCGGCGAGGCGGCGGCGGTGGCCCACCGGCTGGCGCTGTTCCCGCCCGGAGAACTCACGGCCCGTCCGGCGCGGTGAGGTTTACGCTGGAGGGACGCCGACGGACGGAGACTGGCGTGTTCAACGCGTTCGAGGACCTGTTCGCTCCCGGCCGCAAGCACACCCGCGACGAGCACAATCGCCTGGAACTGACCCGCGAGGACGTCGGCGACGGCGATCCGGGACACGGCCCGATAGACCTCACGTCGGGCAAGGTCGTCGTGCACGTGCCGCGTCCCGAGGACACGGAGCCGAAAGCACCCGCCGGGGAAGCGCCTGCCGGGAAAGCATCCGCCGGGGAAGCGCCCGCCGGGGAAGCGCCCGCCGGGGAAGCGCCCGCCGGGGAAGCGTCCGCCGGGGGCCGCCCCGGTGAGAACTGAACGGCGCCGCGCCTACGTCACCTCCAGCTCCAGAATCCGGTCGTCGTCGTCCTTCGCGTCGCCGCGCCCGTCCGTGTTGCTGGTCACGAGCCACAGCTTGTCGCCGCCCGCCGGGACCACCGTGCGCAGGCGCCCGTACTCGCCCTCCAGGAACGCCTGCGGTTCGGCCGCGGCCTCGGTGCCCTTCAGCGGAACGCGCCACAGACGCTCGCCCCGCAGGCCCGCCATCCAGACGGAGCCCTGGGCGTGGGCGATGCCGCTGGGGGAGGCCTCGTCCGTGCTCCACTGGGCGAGCGGATCGTGGAACCCGGAGCCGCCGCCCTTGCCCTCGGCCTCGGGCCAGCCGTAGTTGCCCCCCGGCCTGATCGCGTTCAGCTCGTCCCAGGTGTCCTGTCCGAACTCCGCGGCGAACAGCCGCTGCCTGTCGTCCCAGGCCAGCCCCTGCACGTTCCGGTGGCCGTACGAGTACACCGGGGAGTCGGGGAACGGGTTGCCGGGCGCCGGTTCGCCGTCGGGGGTCATCCGCAGGATCTTGCCGCCCAGGGACTCCTTGTCCTGGGACAGACCCGTGATGCCGCTCTCGCCCGTGCCCGCGTACAGCATCTTGTCGGGGCCGAACGCGATCCGGCCGCCGTTGTGGACGAAGCCCATGGGGATGCCCCGGAAGACCGTGTCCGGCGCGCCGAGCTGCTGACCGGGGGGCTTCTTCTCGTTGTACAGCATGCGCACGATGCGGTTGTCGGAGGCGGCGGTGAAGTACGCGTAGACCATGTGGTCCGAGGCGAAGTCGGGGGAGAGCGCGATGCCGAGGAGGCCGCCCTCTCCGGCCGGTGACACCCCGGGCACCTCGCCCAGCTCCGTCTTCTTGCCCGTCTTCTCGTCGACCCGCGTGATCGTGGCCTCGCCACGGGAGGAGACCAGCAGGTCACCGCCGGGCAGCGGTGCCAGCCCCCAGGGGCTCTTCAGCCCCGTGGCGACCGTACGGACCACCTTCACGGCGCCCTTCGCGGGCGGTGTCTCCGCGGTGGCCGGGCCGGAGGGCGACGACTGGGCTGTCGTACGGCCGGGGGAGGTGCTCCCGTCCGGGTCCGGCGGACCCGGGTCGTCGGAGGAGCAGCCGGCCGTCAGCAGGAGGGCGGCGGCCAACACGGCCGTCACGGCTCGACGTTGCACGATCATGGTCCCTTCGACGCGGCGGGTTCTCCCTGTCATACACCGCCGAGGCCGTCCAGGTTCCCGATGACCCCGATGTCCCAGGTGTCCCGGTGTCCCGATCTCCCAGGTGCCCCGGCGCCCCGGTGTCCCGATGTCCCGGATGTCCCCGGACACGGCACCCCGGGCCCGGCCGGCCACCCCCCCGTCCGGGAACCACGCGACGGGCGTCAGTCCCAGGACCCCTGCGCCGCCGGCAGCTCGCCCACCTCCGCCAGGTCCCGCACGGTCAGCCGCAGCGCCGACGCCCCCGCGTTCTGCGTCACCCAGCGCTCCTGCTTGGTCCCCGGCACCGCGACCACGTGCGGTCCCTGCGCCAGGACCCAGGCCAGCGCCACCTGTGCCGGCGTGACCCCGTCGCCGTGCCGGGCCGCGATCCGGCGCAGGCCCGCCACGATCGGCTGGTTGGCGGCCATCATCTCGGCGGTGAAGCGGGGGTGCCGGGCGCGCAGGTCCTCCGGTTCGAAGCCCTGTCCGGGCGTCAGCGTGCCGGTCAGGAAGCCGTTGCCGAGCGGCATCGCGGCGAGGAAGCCGACGCCGCGCGAGGCGCACCACGGCAGCAGCGTGCGCAGCGCCTCCGGCGACCACACCGACAGCTCGGCCTGGACCGCGCTCACCGGGAAGACCTGCTGCACCCGCTCCAGCTGCCGGATCGTCGTGTCGTGCAGCCGCGCCCCCGACCGCCGGGCCGACCGCGCGCCGACCGCGCAGAGCCCGAGCGCCCGCACCTTCCCGGCCCGCACCAGCTCCGCCATCGCGCCCCAGGTCTCCTCGACGGGCACCTCCGGATCGGCGCGGTGCAGCTGGTAGAGGTCGATGACGTCCGTCTGCAACCGCCGCAGGGACGCGTCACAGGCACGTTTCACGTAACCGGGGCGGCCGTTGGCCACGATGTGCTGATCGCCCACCAGCAGACCGACCTTGGTCGACACGAAGGCGTCCGACCGCCGTTCCCTCAACACCCGTCCCAGCAGCAGCTCGTTGGTGAACGGGCCGTACATGTCCGCCGTGTCCAGCAGGCACGCGCCCAGGTCCAGAGCCCGGTGCACGGCCCTGACCGACTCGTCGCCCCGCTGCCGCGAGGCGCTGTACGCCCAGTTCATCGGCATGCACCCCAGTCCGACGGCCCCCACCGAGAGTGCCGTCGCGCCGATCGTCCTGCGCTCCACCTGGTCGTGACCCTCCCTCGTCAGGCCACCCAACCTAACCTCTGCCCTTCCGCGTCCCTGACATAGCCTCCTGACATGACTGCTGACGTGTGGCTGCCCATCCCGCCGGACGAGATCGAGGGCCTCCCCGAGGGCCCCGCGTACCGTTACTGGGACGGCGAGGAGACCTTCCCCGCGGACCCGGCCGACTGCGCGTACTACGTCGTCCCCTACATGAAGCCCAGCGGGATCGGCATACGCCCGCTCCCGCGGATGAGCTCCGTCCAGGTCGTCCAGACCCTCTCCGCCGGCATCGACCACGTGGAGCCGGGTCTGAAGCACCTGCCGGCGGGCGTTCGCCTGTGCAACGCGCGCGGAGTGCACGAGGCCAGCACCGCGGAGCTCGCCCTGACCCTGATCCTGGCGTCGCTGCGCGGCATCCCCGACTTCGTCCGGGCGCAGGACCGGGGCGAGTGGCTCGGCGGGTTCCGGCCCGCGCTGGCCGACCGGAAGGTGCTCATCGTCGGGTACGGATCGATCGGCGCCGCGATCGAGGACCGGCTCGTGCCGTTCGAGGTCGCGCCGGTGGTGCGCGTCGCGCGCTCCGCCCGCACCACGGCGCGCGGTCCGGTGCACCCGTTCACCGAACTCCCCGCCCTGCTCCCCCGGGCGGACGTCGTCGTCCTCTCCACCCCGCTCACCGAGGCCACCCGGGGCCTGGTGAACGCGGGCTTCCTGGCCCGGATGAAGGACGGGGCCCTGCTCGTCAACGTCGCCCGCGGGCCCGTCGTCGACACGAAGGCGTTGCTCGCCGAACTGGAGAGCGGGCGCCTCACGGCCGCCCTCGACGTGACCGACCCCGAACCGCTGCCGCCGGGCCACCCCCTGTGGAATGCTCCCGGCACCGTCATCAGCCCGCACGCGGGCGGACCGACCTCCGCCTTCCTGCCGCGCGCCAAGCGGCTGCTGGTGGACCAGTTGAGCCGTTTCGTGAACCGGCAGCCGTTGCGCAACGTGATCCTGACGACAGGCGGGTAGTCCGCTTCAGGTACCCTCCGCGACCTCCCGGAAGCGGTGGGTGCCCGCATATCCGCTGGTCGTCACGGAGCGTAGAGAACCTATGTCCCTGAGTGACGATCCTGGTGTATCGTCCGACAAGGGATGCGCCGCGCACCGTTCGGCGCCGGGGATGGAATCTCAGACTGTGAGGGGGGCGACGGGCGATGCACGGCCTATGGACGAACGACCCGACGCGGCGGAGCCGCCGCCGGCGACCCTGGCGCACGACCACGCGCGGACGGGGTCGGCACGGCCACCACGGCGGCCACCACGGTCACTACGACCCTCACCGGTGCCGGCAGAGCAGCCGCGTGCGGCAGCCCCGGCCGACGGCTCACCGGGACCCGTGGGACGCGGGCGCGGCGCGGACCGGGAGGACCCGGTGAGTCCGGCGCCCCTGCTGCCCACTCTGGACGGAGCGCTGCGCACGCAGTCCCCGCCCGGCCACGTGCCGTCGCGGTGGTCGGCCGCCACCGGCCGCCCGGCCCTCGTCCGCCAGCTCGGTCTGGCCCTGCTCTGCGCGGCATACGCCGTCGGTGCCGCGCTCGGCTGGGGCTCGGAGTACGTCGCCAAGATCATGGGCGACTTCGGGCTGAGCGCCGCCGCGGGCATCGCCGCCGTCTCCTGCTTCCTCTACGCCCGGGGGCAGCACGTCCGCTTCCGGCCGGCCTGGCTGCTGTTCGCCCTCTCCTCGGCGATGGCGGCCCTGGGCAACCTGGTCTGGGGGTGGTACGAGGTCGTCCTGCGCCAGCCCGTACCCAGCCGCAGCTACGCGGACCTGTTCTTCCTGTGCTTCGCGCCGCCCGCCATCGTGGGGCTGCTGGTCCTCGCCAAACGGCCGGTGTCGAAGGCGGGCTGGATCTGCCTCGGGCTCGACGCCTGGCTGATCGGCGGCTCGCTGCTGACCCTGGCCTGGAGCCTGGCGCTCGCCCAGGCGGCGAAGGCCGACGGCGGCTCCAGCGTGGCGCAGTCCGCGCTCTCGGTCGCCTATCCGCTGCTCGACATCGCCCTTGTCAGCATGGTGCTCGCGCTGCACTTCAGGCGGTCGCCGGTCTGCAGATCGGCCGTCAACACCGCCATCGGCGCGCTCGCCCTGACGGTGATGTGTGACGCCCTGTTCACCTCGCCGCTGCTGCACAACAGCTACCGTTCCGGGCAGCTGCTCGACGCGGGCTGGTTCGCGGGTTCGCTGCTGCTCGCGTACGCGCCCTGGGCCGCGTCCCGGCGCGCGCGATCGTCGGACGGGGACGGATCCGGTGAGCACACGCGCGTGGTGTGCGAGCCCACGCCCGGACAGCGCGGCGCCGGCCACCAGCCCGCACCGGACCCCACGACCGCGGTCCCACCCACCCACGCACCTGTGGACACCTTCGTTCCACCCGTCACGCCCGCGCCGGTGCCCGTACCCGTGGCCGCACCCGCGGCGGTGCTCGCGCCGGGCGAGCGCGGCCGCTATCCGGCCTCCCGGCCCATCACCGGGTCGCTGGCCGCGCTCACGCCGTACCTCGCCGCGGCGGTCTGCACACTGGGGATCCTCTACAACGTCCTCAACGGCCGCAGCGTCGACCGCGTCGTGCTGCTGACGGGCGGCACCGTGGTGCTCGCGCTCGTCGTGCGCCAGGGCATCATGCTGCTCGACAACATCACCCTCACCCAGGAACTGGCCCAGAAGGAGAACCACTTCCGCTCCCTGGTGCAGGGCTCCAGCGACGTCATCATGATCGCCGCTCCCAACGGCATCCTCCGCTACGTCTCCCCGGCCGCCGCCGGGGTCTACGGGCGGTCCGCGGAGGAACTGGTCGGCAGCGAACTGGCCGGTCTCATCCATCCGGAGGACCTCGGCTGCGTGGTGCACGAGGTGCGCCGGTTCCTCGCCGCCAGCCCGTTCGAGGAGCCGACCACGCGCATCGAGTGCCGCTTCCGCTCCGGCGACGGCGGCTGGCTGAACGTCGAGTCGACCGTCAACCGCCACCACGGCGGCCTGATCTTCAACAGCCGGGACGTGACCGAAAGAGTGCGTCTCCAGGCGCAGCTCCAGCACAACGCCGAGCACGACCCGCTCACCGACCTGCCCAACCGCGCCCTGTTCACCCGGCGCGTCCAGCAGGCCCTGTCCGGCCGCCGTGCCTCCGACCGGGGTGCCGCCCTGCGCGGTACGGCGGTGCTCTTCATCGACCTCGACGGCTTCAAGGCCGTCAACGACACCATCGGGCACCAGGCCGGGGACGAGCTGCTCGTCCAGGCCGCCCGCAGACTCCACGAGGCCGTCCGCAAGGGGGACACCGCCTCGCGGCTCGGCGGCGACGAGTTCGCCGCACTGATCGTCGGGGACGGCGCCCGGGACCGGGCCGCCCGCGAGGGACACATCCTGGAGCTCGCCGACCGTCTCAGGCTGACCCTCTCGCAGCCCTACCTCATCGACGGCAACGATGTCCGGGTCAACGCCTCGATCGGCGTGGCCTTCGCCGAACCGGGCCTCGGCGCGGGCGAGCTGCTGCGCAACGCCGACCTAGCGATGTACCGGGCCAAGGCGGCCGGCAAGGGACGCGTCGAGCTGTACAGACCGCAGATGCAGCAGGACGTCGTCCGCAAGGCGGAGCTGGCCACGCGGCTGCGGGCCGCCCTGCACGACGGGGAGTTCGCGTTGCTGCACCAGCCGGTGGTCGCCCTGACGGACGGCCGGATCACGTCGGTCTGCGCGCAGGCACGCTGGCGTTCCTCCCAGGGGGTGATGTTCACCCCCGCGGAGTTCCTGCGCGTCGCCGACGACGGCGACAAGACCGCCGAACTGGACCGCTGGGTGCTCCAGGAAGCCGTCGAGCAGGCCGCCGAACGCACGGCGGCAGGGCTGCCGGTGGCCGTGGCCGTCCGTATGGGAGCGCGCCGGCTGCTGGACCGCTCCATGCCGCTGGGCTCCGTGGAGGCCCTGCTGACCCGGCACGGACTGCCCCCCGGCTCCCTTGTGATCGAGCTGTCGGACATCGACCCACGGGTCGGCCTGGACGAGCTCGACCGTCGCCTGAACGCCCTGCGGAGAGTCGGCGTCCGCATCGCCCTGGACGGCTTCGGCAGCGGGTACGCGGCGATCACCGCACTGAGGCGCCTGCCCGTGGACATCCTGAAGCTCGACCGCGGCCTGGTCGAGGGAGTCGTGGAGTCCGCGCGGCTGCACAAGATCACCAGTGGACTGCTGCGCATCGCCACGGACCTCGGACTGCAGTCCGTGGCCGACGGCGTCGATCTGCCCGAACAGATCGTCGCCCTGCGGGCGATGGGCTGCACGCACGGGCAGGGCATGGCCTTCTCCGGGCCGCTGGACGAGTACCGGCTGCGCAGAGCGCTCGGTTCCGGCCACTACCCGGTGCCGCACGGGCCTGTCGAACCGGTGTTCGCGGGCGGCGTCGCCTCCGGGCTCCCGGCCGTCCTGCACGGTGGCACGTCCCTGCGCTCACATAATGAGACTCCCGTCCCACCCACTTGACAGTAGGTGCGTGTGGGGAGGAAGGTCAGTGCCATGCGCACCCGAATTCTCGTACTTGGACAGCGCGTCGGCTGAGCTGGTGATGTCCGGACCGACCCGGACTCCCAGCGACACACATCCGGCGCGCTCCCCTCGCTTGCCTTATGGCACGAGGGGTTTTTTGTTGCACCAGCACCGCTGAGCAACAGTCGCACACCGCCCGAAACCTCGCAAAAACCCTCAGCATCGAGAAGAGAATGCCGATGACCGAGCAGGCCACCGGGGCCCATCACCCGCAGCCGCGGCCCCGATCCGGAGGACAGTCCGCCCCCGAGCACGTCACGGGTGCGAAGTCCCTCATCCGCTCGCTTGAGGAGGTCGGGGTCGACACCGTATTCGGCATTCCCGGGGGCACGATCCTCCCCGCGTACGACCCGATGATGGACTCCGGCCGGGTGCGCCACGTGCTCGTCCGTCACGAACAGGGCGCGGGCCACGCGGCCACCGGCTACGCGCAGGCGACCGGGAAGGTCGGCGTCTGCATGGCGACCTCGGGTCCCGGCGCCACCAACCTGGTGACGCCGATCGCCGACGCGAACATGGACTCGGTGCCGCTGGTCGCGATCACCGGTCAGGTGGTCACCAAGGCGATCGGCACGGACGCCTTCCAGGAGGCGGACATCGTCGGTATCACGATGCCGATCACCAAGCACAGCTTCCTGGTCACCAAGGCCGAGGACATCCCGAAGACGATCGCGGAGGCGTTCCACATCGCCTCGACCGGCCGCCCCGGCCCGGTCCTCGTCGACATCCCGAAGGACGTGCTGCAGTCGCAGACGACCTTCTCCTGGCCGCCGGTCATGGACCTGCCCGGCTACCGCCCGGTCACCAAGCCGCACGCCAAGCAGATCCGCGAGGCGGCCAAGCTCATCACCGCCGCCAAGCGCCCCGTGCTCTACGTCGGCGGCGGCGTGATCAAGGGGCAGGCCACCGCCGAGCTGAAGGTCCTCGCAGAACTCACCGGAGCGCCCGTCACCACCACCCTGATGGCGCTCGGCGCATTCCCCGACAGCCACCCGCTGCACGTCGGAATGCCGGGCATGCACGGTTCGGTCACCGCCGTCACCGCGCTGCAGAAGGCCGACCTGATCGTCGCCCTCGGTGCCCGCTTCGACGACCGCGTCACCGGCAAGCTGGACAGCTTCGCCCCGCACGCCAAGATCGTCCACGCCGACATCGACCCGGCCGAGATCGGCAAGAACCGCGCCGCCGACGTGCCGATCGTCGGCGACGCCCGCGAGGTCATCGCCGACCTGGTGCAGGCGGTCCAGAAGGAGCACAGCGAGGGCAACCGCGGCGACTACACCGCCTGGTGGAAGGACCTCAGCCGCTGGCGCGACACCTACCCCCTCGGCTACGACCAGCCCGAGGACGGTTCGCTCTCGCCGCAGGCGGTCATCGAGCGCATCGGACAGCTGGCGCCCGAGGGCACGATCTTCACGGCCGGCGTCGGCCAGCACCAGATGTGGGCCGCGCACTTCGTCCAGTACGAGCAGCCCGCCACCTGGCTGAACTCCGGCGGCGCCGGAACCATGGGCTACGCCGTCCCGGCCGCCATGGGCGCCAAGGCCGGCATGCCCGACCGGGCCGTCTGGGCCATCGACGGCGACGGCTGCTTCCAGATGACCAACCAGGAACTGACCACCTGCGCCCTGAACAACATCCCGATCAAGGTCGCCGTCATCAACAACGGCGCCCTCGGGATGGTCCGCCAGTGGCAGACCCTGTTCTACAACCAGCGGTACTCCAACACCGTGCTGCACTCCGGTCCCGACGACGTCAACCCGGACGCCCGCGGCACCCGCGTCCCCGACTTCGTGAAGCTGTCGGAGGCCATGGGCTGCTACGCCATCCGCTGCGAGGACCCGGCCGACCTCGACAAGGTCATCGAGGAGGCCAACTCCATCAACGACCGTCCCGTCGTCGTCGACTTCATCGTCCACGAGGACGCGATGGTCTGGCCGATGGTCGCCGCCGGCACCTCCAACGACGAGATCATGGCCGCCCGGGACGTCCGCCCCGACTTCGGCGACAGCGAAGACGACTGAGAGCCGTCAGGACTTTCAAGCAGAGGAAGCAGACCATGTCCAAGCACACGCTCTCCGTCCTGGTGGAGAACACGCCCGGCATCCTCGCCCGGATCGCCGCCCTCTTCTCCCGCCGCGGCTTCAACATCGACTCGCTCGCCGTCGGTGTCACCGAACACCCCGACATCTCCCGCATCACCATCGTGGTGAGCGTCGAGGAGTTCCCGCTGGAGCAGGTGACCAAGCAGCTCAACAAGCTGGTCAACGTGCTGAAGATCGTCGAGCTGGAGCCCACCCAGGCCGTCCAGCGTGAACTCGTTCTGGTGAAGGTGCGCTCCGACAACGAGACGCGCTCACAGATCGTCGAGATCGTCCAGCTGTTCCGCGCCAAGACCGTCGACGTCTCCCCGGAGGCCGTCACCATCGAGGCCACCGGCAGCAGCGACAAGCTGTCCGCCATGCTCAGGATGCTGGAACCGTACGGCATCAAGGAACTCGTCCAGTCCGGCACGATCGCCATCGGCCGCGGCGCCCGTTCGATCACGGACCGCTCGCTGCGCGCGCTCGACCGGTCCGCATAACGACGGAAACGGGCGGTCGGCGCCCCGTCCGGCCGCCCGCATTCCGAGACCCCGAAACTTCCCCTCCCCTCACCGCATACGGTGGGACGCAACACCTGCACACAAGGAGAGAACCCAGTGGCCGAGCTGTTCTACGACGCCGACGCCGACCTGTCCATCATCCAGGGCCGCAAGGTCGCGGTCATCGGGTACGGCAGCCAGGGCCACGCCCACGCCCTGTCGCTGCGCGACTCCGGCGTCGACGTGCGCGTCGGTCTGCACGAGGGCTCCAAGTCCAAGGCCAAGGCCGAGGAGCAGGGCCTGCGCGTGGTGAGCCCGTCGGAGGCCGCCGCCGAGGCCGACGTCATCATGATCCTGGTCCCGGACCCGATCCAGGCCCAGGTCTACGAGGAGCACATCAAGGACAACCTGAAGGACGGCGACGCGCTGTTCTTCGGTCACGGCCTCAACATCCGCTACGGCTTCATCAAGCCCCCGGCCGGCGTGGACGTCTGCATGGTCGCCCCCAAGGGCCCGGGCCACCTGGTGCGCCGTCAGTACGAGGAGGGCCGCGGCGTCCCGTGCATCGCCGCCGTCGAGCAGGACGCGACCGGCAAGGCGTTCGCGCTGGCCCTGTCCTACGCCAAGGGCATCGGCGGCACCCGCGCCGGTGTCATCAAGACGACCTTCACCGAGGAGACCGAGACCGACCTCTTCGGTGAGCAGGCCGTCCTCTGCGGTGGTACCGCCGCGCTGGTGAAGGCGGGCTTCGAGACGCTGACCGAGGCCGGCTACCAGCCGGAGATCGCCTACTTCGAGTGCCTGCACGAGCTGAAGCTGATCGTGGACCTCATGTACGAGGGCGGCCTGGAGAAGATGCGCTGGTCGATCTCCGAGACCGCCGAGTGGGGCGACTACGTCACCGGCCCGCGGATCATCACGGACGCCACCAAGGCCGAGATGAAGAAGGTCCTCGCCGAGATCCAGGACGGCACGTTCGCCAAGAACTGGATGGACGAGTACCACGGCGGTCTGAAGAAGTACAACGAGTACAAGAAGCAGGACTCCGAGCACCTGCTGGAGACCACCGGCAAGGAGCTGCGCAAGCTCATGAGCTGGGTCGACGAGGAGGCGTGAGCCTCGGGCGCGGGGGCCGGGGCGGACGCCGCCCCGGCCCCCGCGCCCAGCCCCGGGTGACGTCGGACGCACGGCGTTGTCCAACCCGTCCACCCACGGACGGGTGATCCTTCCGCGGAGGCGCAGGACGGCGCCCGCCACGCCACTAGACTGCTGAACAACATACGCGTCAGGCCCACAGCGTCGTGCGTCTTCCACGCGGCTAGCAAACCTCCACCGCATGCGGCCGTCGGGACGGCCGTCCGCATTGGACTTGTGAGGACTCACGTGAGCTCGAAACCCGTCGTACTCATCGCTGAAGAGCTGTCGCCCGCGACCGTGGACGCGCTTGGCCCCGACTTCGAGATCCGCCAGTGCAACGGCGCGGACCGGGCCGAACTGCTCCCCGCCATCGCCGACGTGGACGCGATCCTGGTCCGCTCCGCCACCAAGGTCGACGCCGAGGCCATCGCCGCCGCCAAGAAGCTCAAGGTCGTCGCACGAGCCGGCGTCGGCCTGGACAACGTCGACGTCTCCGCCGCCACCAAGGCCGGCGTGATGGTGGTCAACGCCCCGACCTCCAACATCGTGACCGCCGCCGAGCTGGCCTGCGGTCTGCTCATCGCCACCGCCCGCAACATCCCGCAGGCCAACGCCGCGCTGAAGAACGGCGAGTGGAAGCGCAGCAAGTACACCGGTGTCGAGCTGGCCGAGAAGACCCTCGGTGTCGTCGGCCTCGGCCGCATCGGTGCCCTCGTCGCGCAGCGCATGTCGGCCTTCGGCATGAAGGTCGTCGCCTACGACCCCTACGTGCAGCCCGCGCGGGCCGCGCAGATGGGCGTCAAGGTGCTGTCGCTGGACGAGCTGCTCGAGGTCTCCGACTTCATCACCGTCCACCTGCCCAAGACCCCCGAGACCCTCGGGCTGATCGGCGACGAGGCGCTGCGCAAGGTCAAGCCGAGCGTCCGCATCGTCAACGCCGCGCGCGGTGGCATCGTCGACGAGGAGGCGCTGTACTCGGCGCTCAAGGAGGGCCGCGTCGCGGGCGCCGGCCTGGACGTGTACGCCAAGGAGCCGTGCACGGACTCCCCGCTCTTCGAGTTCGACGAGGTCGTCTGCACCCCGCACCTCGGCGCCTCCACCGACGAGGCGCAGGAGAAGGCCGGCATCGCCGTCGCCAAGTCGGTCCGCCTCGCCCTCGCCGGTGAGCTGGTCCCCGACGCGGTGAACGTCCAGGGCGGCGTCATCGCCGAGGACGTCAAGCCGGGTCTGCCGCTCGCCGAGCGCCTCGGCCGCATCTTCACCGCGCTCGCGGGCGAGGTCGCCGTCCGCCTCGACGTCGAGGTCTACGGCGAGATCACCCAGCACGACGTGAAGGTGCTGGAGCTCTCCGCCCTCAAGGGAGTCTTCGAGGACGTCGTCGACGAGACCGTGTCCTACGTCAACGCCCCGCTGTTCGCCCAGGAGCGCGGCGTCGAGGTGCGGCTGACCACCAGCTCGGAGTCCCCGGAGCACCGCAACGTGGTCACCGTGCGCGGCACCCTCTCGGACGGCGAGGAGGTGTCGGTCTCCGGCACGCTGGCCGGCCCGAAGCACCTCCAGAAGATCGTCGCCGTCGGCGAGTACGACGTCGACCTCGCCCTCGCCGACCACATGGTGGTGCTGCGCTACGAGGACCGCCCCGGCGTCGTCGGCACCGTCGGCCGCGTCATCGGCGAGGCCGGCATCAACATCGCCGGCATGCAGGTCGCCCGCGCGACGGTCGGCGGCGAGGCGCTGGCCGTGCTGACCGTGGACGACACGGTGCCCGCCGCGGTCCTGGCGGAGGTCGCGGCGGAGATCGGCGCGACGTCGGCCCGGTCGGTGAACCTGGTCTGACCTGACCCGGGGGCTCCGCCCCCGGGCCTCCGTTCGCTCCGAACGGGCCGTCCTCAAACGCCGGACGGGCTGAGTCGATCAGCCTGTCCGGCGTTTTCCGTGGACGTAGGGGGCCGCACCCTGATGTGCCGCAGCCCCATCGCGGCCAGTCCCGCCGCCCCGAGGAGCAGCAGCGCCGCCGCGACCGCGGCACCCCGCATTCCGTCGGTGAACGCCTCGCGTGCCGCCGCGGCCAGGGTGTCTCCCGTGCGTCCCGGCAGTTCGGCGGCGACTGTCAGGGCGCCACCCAGGGTCTCCCGGGCCGGAGCGGGGGCGCCCGAGGGGATGCCGTGGCGGTAGAGGGCCGTACCGATGGACCCGAGGGCGGCCATGCCCAGGGCGCCGCCGAACTCGGTGGCGGTTTCGAGCAGTGAGGAGGCCGCGCCCGCCTTCTCGACCGGGGCCGAGCTCAGGGCCAGGTCGGTGAGCAGCGACAGCACGATGACGATGCCGGCGGCGAGGACGCCGCACGCGGCCAGCACCAGCCACAACGAGTCGGTGCCGGCCAGGGCGAGCAGCCCGTAGCCCGCCGCGGCGATGACGAAGCCGGCCGTCACGACGTACGCGCGCTCGACACCGCGCTGGACCAGCTGGGCGGCGACCGGTGCGGCGGCGCCGATGAGCACCGAGGGCAGCAGACTCCACAGCGCGGCCTCCAGCGCGCTCTTGCCCAGGACCGACTGCAGGTACTGGGTGGTGAAGTACGCCGAGCCCATCATCCCGAAGGCCGACACGGTGTTGAGGACGAGCGCCGGGGTGAAACCGTGCCCGCGGAAGAGGGAGGGCGGGATCATCGGCGAGGCCGCGGTGCGCTGGCGCTGCACGAACAGCGCCGCGAACAGCAGGCCGACGGTGATCGAGACGACGTAGCGGACGTTCCAGCCCTCGGAGGGCAGTTCCTTCAGGCCGTAGACGACGGGCAGTACCGCCGCCATCGACAGCGGGACGCTCAGCAGGTCGAAGCGGCCGGGGGAGGGGTTCCTGGACTCGGGGAGCAGCACCGGGCCGAGGACCAGCAGCAGGACCATGGCGGGCAGGTTGACCAGGAAGACCGAGCCCCACCAGAAGTGCTCGACGAGGACGCCGCTCAGCACCGAGCCGAGTGCGATCCCGGCCGTCATCACGCCGGACCACAGCCCGATCGCCTTCGCCCGCTGGGCGGGATCGGTGAACATCGTGCGGACCAGCGCCATCGTCGACGGCATCAGGGTGGCGCCGCCGACGCCGAGGACCGCGCGGGCCGCGATCAGCGTCTCGGCGGTGTGCGCGTAGGCCGCGAGCAGGGACGCCGCGCCGAAGGCCGCCGCCCCGATGAGGAGCAGCCTGCGGCGGCCGATGCGGTCGCCCAGCGACCCCATCGTCATCAGCAGACCGGCCAGCACGAAGCCGTAGATGTCGAAGATCCACAGCTGCTGGCTGCCGCTCGGTTCCAGGTCCGCGCTGATCTCCGGGATCGCGAAGTAGAGGACGGAGACGTCCATCGAGACCAGCAGCAGCGGGAGCATCAGCACGGTGAGCGCGGTCCACTCGCGGCGGCCGGCCCGGGGCGGGTTGGTTGTCATGCCGGCGACTGTACGCGTGTCCTATACGCACGTCTAGTACACACGTATAGGACATGCGTATGGGACGACTGTATGGGACGGCTGTATGGATCGCGGGGTAGAGTGACGCCATGGGACACCGCGAGGATCTGCTGGAAGGCGCCAAGCGCTGCCTGCTGGAGAAGGGCTTCGCGCGTACGACCGCGCGGGACGTCGTCAAGGAGTCGGGGACCAACCTGGCGTCCATCGGCTATCACTACGGCTCGAAGGACGCGCTGCTCGCCCAGGCCTACATCTCGCTGGTCGAGGAGATGGGCGACGCCTTCGAGGGGGACCGGGCCGCGTTCGACAGGACCGCACCCGGCTCGACCGAGCGGTTCCAGATCGTGTGGTCCAACATCATCCGGACCATGCGGGAGCCGGGGTCCATCTGGCACCTCAGCATGGAGATCGTGGTCATGGGTGACCGGATGCCCGAGGTGCGCGACCATCTGGCGCGGGCCCAGTGGGAGGCCGGGCGCGGCCTCATCCCCTCGCTCATGGGCGGCCGGGAGGAGGACGTCTCCGACGAGACGGCGGACACCCTCGGCATGTTCTACGTGACCCTGATGACGGGGCTCATCGCGCAGTGGACCTTCGATCCGAAGTCCGCCCCCGAGGCGGAGCAACTCACCGAGGGGCTGCGCCAGGTGATCGCGGCCGCTACAGGCGACAGGCCTTGAGCGCCATGTGCAGCAGCAGCCGGTCCTCGCCGTCGTCCAGGTCCAGGCCCGTGAGCTGTTCGACGCGGGAGAGACGGTAGTACAGCGTCTGACGGTGGATGCCCAGCCCGGCAGCCGTGCGGCCGGCCTGTCCCGCGCAGTCCAGGTACGCCTCGGCGGTGCGGGCCAGTTCCCGGTGGGCGGGGGAGAGCAGCACCCGCACCGCCGGATCGTGGGCGGACCGCGGGGGCAGCGCGGTCAACAGGCGGAACGGCCCGATGGACGTCCACTCCGCGACCGGGCCGAACCGCGCCTCGGCCCGTGCCGCCCGGGCCGCCGCCGACGCCTCGCCCCAGGCCGCCCCCAGCTCCGCCAGTCCGGTGCGCGGCGCGGAGACCCCCGCCGCCGCCCCGGCCCCGCCCGCACCCCGCGCCCGCTCCAGCAGCCGCCCCGCCGCCGACGTCGCCGGGGTCACCGCGTCCGCCGAGCGCAGCCGGACGAGCAGCGCCAGTGACTGTCCGGCGGTCTCCCACGGCACCGTGCACAAGGCCGTCGCCCCCGGCACCGTACGCACCGAGGGCGCGTCGTCCGGGTCGGCCGAGGGCCAGGGCGCCACGCACACCACCGCGTGCGGCGTGTCCGCGCGCGAGCCCAGCGCGGTGCGCAGTTCCGCCACGGCCATGTCCCGCTGCCAGTCCCTTTCGGCGGTCAGCACCGCCCGCAGCTCCCGGCTCAGGTCGGCGCCGTGCTGCGCCTCGTCCGCGAGCAGGGCGCCGATGCGGACGGTGACCTCCATGGCCGCCGTGAGCTGCCGCTGCGTCGGGCCCGGGTCGGTGTCCAGGAGCCACACGTACCCCAGCACCACACCCCGATGGCGCACCGGCAGACACGTGCGCCCCCGGTACACGCCCGCCTCCGGAGTCGGGGGGATGCGGACCGGGCCGGTCGCGCGGGCGATGCCGAAGCTCTCGAACCAGGCGCGGACCGCCGCGGTGGAGCGCCGGGTGAGGATCGAACGGGTGCGCACCGGGTCCAGGGCGGAGGGGTCCAGGTCGCCCTCGCTGTCGTACGCGCCGAAGGCGATCAGCTCGAAGTCGCGGTTCTCCAGGGTCGCGGGCGCGCCCAGCAGCTCGGAGATCTCGTCGACCAGCTCCTGGTAGTCGCCACGGGAACCTCCGGAGCTTCTGGAATCCGACGTCACCCGGGCATTCTGCCGCATTTGTGGAGGCCCTTCATACACCTGTCTGAGATCTGCGGCACGGATGCGTGACAGCTGTCGATGGTCGGCGATCGGGGGGATCCTTAGATTTCACGGTGGTTCTCCGTGCCGTTCCCGAATCGTCGGGTGGCGGCCCCTGTGTTGGTTGGTAAGTGGAGGTGCCCCGTGCTGGGTCCCGTGATTCTCGCCGCGTCGCGCAGCGACCGGATGCGTCGTCTGGTTTCGGCCGCGCCCGTGACCAAGCCGGTCGTCGACCGGTTCATCCCCGGCGAGACGGTCGACGAGATCGTGCCGATCATCCGGGAGCTGACCGACCAGGGACTGGAGCTGACGATGGACGTCGTCGGCGAGGACATCACCAGCCCCGCGCAGGCCGAGGCCGCCCGGGACGCCTACCTGGAGCTGATCGACCGGCTGAAGCCGCTGGACCTCGGCCCCCGCGCCGAGATGTCGGTGAAGCTGTCCATGTTCGGCCAGGCGCTGGCCGGCGGGCACGAGCTGGCCCTGAAGAACGTCCGCCCGGTCGTCGAGGCCGCCGCAGGGATCGGCACCACGGTCACCCTCGACGCCGAGGACCACACCACCCTCGACTCGATGTTCGCCATCCACGAGGAGCTGCGGAAGGACTTCCCGCAGACCGGCTGCGTCATCCAGGCCTACCTCTTCCGCACCGAGGCCGACGCGCGCCGCCTCGCCGACAGCGGCTCTCGCGTACGGTTGGTGAAGGGCGCCTACAAGGAGCCCGCCGAGGTCGCGTACCAGCAGCGTCACGAGATCGACAAGGCGTACGTGCGCATCCTGCGGACGCTGATGGAGGGCGAGGGTTACCCGATGGTCGGGTCGCACGACCCACGTCTGATCTCCATCGCCCAGGAGCTGGCCCGGACCGCCGGACGCAAGCTCGACGAGTACGAGTTCCAGATGCTGTACGGCATCCGTGGCGACGAGCACCTGCGGCTGGCGGCCGAGGGTCACCGCATGCGCGTCTACACCGCCTACGGCACCGACTGGTACGGCTACTTCATGCGCCGTCTGGCGGAGAAGCCGGCCAACCTCCGGTTCTTCGTCCGCTCGATGGTCACCAAGGGCTGAGCCCGCACCCGCTCGCACAACCCGCTGAAGTCAAGGAGCTACGGAACCCATGGACGCTGTGACCCAGGTCCCCACCCCCGTCAACGAGCCGGTGCACGGCTACGCCCCCGGCTCGCCCGAGCGCGCCCGTCTGGAGGCCAAGCTCAGGGAGCTGGCCGACAACCCGATCGACCTGCCGTGCACCATCGGCGGCGTCAAGCGGATGGGCGGCGGCGAGCGCTTCGACGTCGTGCAGCCGCACAACCACAAGGCACGCCTGGGCACCTACGCCAACGCCACCCAGCAGGACGCCCAGGACGCGATCGACGCCGCCCTGGCCGCCGCCCCGGCGTGGCGCGCGATGTCCTTCGACGACCGCGCGGCGATCATCCTGCGCGCCGCCGAGCTGCTGTCCGGCCCGTGGCGCGAGACCATCGCCGCCTCCACCATGCTCGGCCAGTCCAAGACGGCCCAGCAGGCCGAGATCGACAGCCCCTGCGAGCTGGTCGACTTCTGGCGCTTCAACGTCCACTACGCGCGGAACATCCTGGCCGAGCAGCCCCCGGCCAACTCGCCGGGCGTGTGGAACCGCCTGGACCACCGCCCGCTGGAGGGCTTCGTCTACGCGATCACGCCGTTCAACTTCAGCGCGATCGCGGCCAACCTGCCCACCGCCCCGGCCCTGATGGGCAACGTGGTGGTCTGGAAGCCGTCCCCCACCCAGACCCACGCCGCCGTGCTGCTCATGGAGCTGCTGGAGGAGGCCGGTCTGCCCAAGGGCGTCATCAACCTGGTCACCGGCGACGGCCTGGAGGTCTCCGAGGTCGCCCTGAACCACCGCGACCTGGCCGGCATCCACTTCACCGGCTCGACCAAGACCTTCCAGCACCTGTGGAAGACGGTCGGCAACAACATCGAGAAGTACCGCACCTACCCCCGCCTGGTCGGCGAGACCGGCGGCAAGGACTTCCTGGTCGCGCACCCGAGCGCCGACCGCGCGGTGCTGAAGACCGCCCTGACCCGCGGCGCCTTCGAGTACCAGGGCCAGAAGTGCAGCGCCACCTCCCGCGCCTACATTCCGGCGTCGATCTGGAACGACGGCTTCAAGGAGGAGTTCGCCGCCGAGGTCGACTACCTCACCATGGGTGACGTCACCGACCTGTCGAACTTCATCGGCGCCGTCATCGACGAGCGGTCCTTCGCCAAGAACAAGGCCGCCATCGACCGCGCCAAGGAGGACGACACCTGCACGATCGTCGCGGGCGGCTCCTACGACGACTCGGTCGGCTACTTCGTCCGCCCGACCGTCATCGAGTGCACCGACCCGGAGAACGAGGTCTTCCGCACCGAGTACTTCGGTCCGATCCTCGCCGTGTACGTGTACGACGACAGCTCCCCCGAGAAGTACGACGAGATGCTGACCCAGATGGAGTCGGTGTCCGACTACGCCCTCACCGGCTCGGTCATCTCCAACGACCGCGCGGCGGCGGCGTACACGATGGAGAAGCTGCGCTACGCGGCCGGCAACTTCTACATCAACGACAAGTCGACCGGCGCCGTCGTCGGCCAGCAGCCCTTCGGCGGCGGCCGTGCCTCCGGCACCAATGACAAGGCCGGCGCCCCGCAGAACCTGATGCGCTGGACCCTGACCCGCGCCATCAAGGAGACGCTGGTCGCACCGACCGACTACACGTACCCGCACATGGGCTGAGGCCCGCGAGCGCCGCCCGACGGGCCAGGTCACCCGACCTGGCCCGTCGGGCGTTCTCGCACGTCGGGGCCGGGTGCCCGAGGACACCGTCTCAGATAGTAGGAAGTCCGAGTAATTGTGGAGACAGACGCTCCGCGCTCCCTTAGCTTTGTAGGAGCCGAACGTCACGCTCGATCGAGCGAACGACGGTCGTGAGCCGGGCCCCGTGCAGGCAACCCCTGCGGCACCGTGCTCCCCGTCCCCTTCCGGCGTCTCGCACACCCGTTTCTCCGCACTTGCCTGCGCCGTGCCGAAGGAGTCGATTCCCATGGCCGAGACGACCGTCCGCCGCCGAGTCCGCCACCTCTCCCGTACCGGCGACTCCGACCGCAAGAACGCCGCCGCCGCCCTCCAGCGCGCCCTCGACCGCCGGGACAACGGTGGCGCCACCGGCCACTGAGCCGGACGTGACGGCCGGGGCGTCCGCATGGCGGACGCCTCATGTCATCCCGTGGGACGAAGGGTAGGGTGCTGCGCATGTCGGCAAGCTCTCGCATCCTCAATCTCGCAGTGATTCCCGGTGACGGCATCGGCCAGGAGGTCGTGGCCGAGGGTCTCAAGGTCCTCTCCGCCGTCCTTCCGCAGGATGTGAAGCTGGAGACCAAGGAGTTCGACTTCGGCGCCCGGCGCTACCACGCCACCGGTGAGACCCTCACCGACGCCGACCTCGACGCCCTCAAGGCCCACGACGCCATCCTGCTCGGCGCGATCGGCGACCCTTCGGTGCCGTCCGGTGTGCTGGAGCGCGGCTTCCTGCTGAAGCTCCGCTTCGCCTTCGACCACCACGTCAACCTGCGGCCGTCGAAGCTGCTCCCGGGTGTCGCCACCCCCCTCGCCGGCCAGCCGGAGATCGACTTCGTCGTCGTCCGCGAGGGCACCGAGGGCCCGTACACGGGCAACGGCGGCACCATCCGCAAGGGCACCGAGCACGAGGTCGCCACCGAGGTCTCCGTCAACACGGCCTTCGGTGTGGAGCGCGTGGTCCGCGACGCCTTCGCCCGCGCGCAGGCCCGCCCGCGCAAGAAGCTGGCGCTGATCCACAAGAACAACGTGCTGACCTTCGCGGGTCACCTGTGGACGAACGTCTTCAACAAGGTGGCCGAGGAGTACCCCGACGTCACCACCGAGTACATGCACGTCGACGCGGCGACCATCTACCTGGTCACCCAGCCCGAGCGCTTCGACGTGATCGTCACCGACAACCTCTTCGGTGACATCATCACCGACCTCGCCGCGGCCGTCTCCGGCGGCATCGGCGTCGCCGCGAGCGGGAACATCAACCCGTCCGGCGCCTATCCCTCGATGTTCGAGCCGGTCCACGGTTCCGCGCCCGACATCGCCGGCCAGGGCAAGGCCGACCCCACCGCCACGGTCCTGTCCGTCGCCCTGCTGCTGCGCCACCTCGGCTACGAGGCCGAGGCCACCCGGATCGAGGACGCGGTCTCGGCCGACCTCGGCGAGCGCGGCGACCTGCCCGCCCGGAGCACCTCCGAGATCGGCGACGCGCTCGCCGTACGAGTAGCCGGCTGACACCCGCCGCGCCACTCGATCGAATCTCCATCGAAGCCGCCGGGTCCCAGAACAAGGCACCCGGCGGCTTTCTCCTGCGTCCGCCAGGTGCGACCATCTGAATCCTGGGCCGCATTCACCCCGTTTCACCCGTCGTCACCCGCGCGCGATAATCGAACGCGAAGCCGCGACATGAGGGAATGCTCGGACGTCCTAGCACCGGCCACCGGCCGTACGGGCGTGACCGCGGCCCGTCACGACAACCGGTGAAGGACATCAATCCATGACGACGCCCACGATCGAGCTCAAGCCCTCCGCCAGCCCGCTCTCCGCCGCCGAACGCGAGGCGATCCTGGCCAACCCGGGGTTCGGCCGCCACTTCACCGATCACATGGTGACGATCAAATGGACGGAGGGCCGGGGCTGGCACGACGCGGAGCTCGTCCCCTACGGGCCGCTCTCCCTCGATCCCTCGACGCACGTCCTCCACTACGGCCAGGAGATCTTCGAGGGCCTGAAGGCCTACCGCCAGCCGGACGGCTCGGTCGCGCTCTTCCGTCCCGAGGCCAACGCGCGCCGCTTCCGCAACTCCGCCCGCCGCATGGCCATGGCCGAGCTGCCCGAGGAACTGTTCATCGCGGCCCTGGACGCCCTGCTCACCCAGGACGCCGCCTGGGTGCCGCCGCACGGCGGCGAGGAGTCCCTCTACCTGCGCCCGTTCATGTTCGCCTCGGAGACCGGGCTCGGCGTCCACCCGGCCAACGAGTACCTGTTCATGCTGATCGCCTCGCCGTCCGGCGCCTACTTCGCCGGCGGCGTCAAGCCGGTCACCATCTGGGTCTCCGAGGACCACGTCCGCGCCGTCCCCGGCGGCACCGGCGACGCCAAGACCGGCGGCAACTACGCGGCCTCCCTGCTGCCCCAGGCCGAGGCCGCCGCGCACGGCTGCGACCAGGTCGTCTACCTCGACGCGGTGACGCGCACCAAGGTCGAGGAGAGCGGCAGCATGAACATCGCGTTCGTCTACGGCGATCGCGTCGTCACCCCCGAGCTGAGCGGCTCGATCCTGGAGGGCATCACCCGCGACTCCCTCCTCCAGGTCGCCCGTGACCTCGGCTACACCGCCGAGGAGGGGGTCGTCACCCTGGAGCAGTGGCGCGAGGACGCCAGGTCCGGGGCCCTGACCGAGGTCTTCGCCTGCGGCACCGCCGCCGTGGTCACGCCCATCGGCCACGTCAAGACCAAGAGCGACGCCTGGACCCACGGCGACGGCACGCCCGGCCCGGTCACCTCGCGCCTGCGCGAGGCGCTGCTCGGCATCCAGCGCGGTGTCACCGAGGACCGGCACGGCTGGATGCACCGGCTCGGCCAGGCCGTGTCTTAGCAGCCTCCCCGGTCGTCCACAGGGCCGCCCCGGACTCCGTGTCCGTGGCGGCCCGCCGCTTTTCCGGACCGGCGCCACACCCTCGCCCGTAGTTAGAGTGACGTTCCATGTGATGTGCGCCTGAACCTCGTGGATCCCTTTCGCTTCCTGGCGTCAGTGTTTAGAGTCCTGTTCTAAACGACACAGGCGAGGAGGTGCCGCGTAGTGAGACTGACTCCCACGGAACGCGACCGGCTGCTGCTCTTCGGGGCGGCCGAGCTGGCTCGCGCCCGCCGTGCGCGCGGACTCAGGCTGAACGTGCCGGAAGCGACCGCGCTGATCGCCGACACGGTGTGCGAGGCCGCCCGCGACGGCGCGCGCCTCGCGCAGGCCATCGAGCGCGCCCGGTCCGTACTCGGCCCGGACGACGTGCTGCCCGGCGTCGCGGACGTGGTCACCGAGGTCCACGTGGAGGCCGTCTTCGACGACGGGTCGCGGCTCGCGATCGTCTCCGACCCCATCGGGGGCGGGGCGCTCGGGGAGGCGGGCCCGGGAGCCCTGCTGCCGGGCCCGGACCACGCCGAACCCGAGGCCGCGGTGCGCATCCCGGTCACCAACACCGCGACCGTGCCGGTCTCCGTCACCTCCCACTTCCACTTCTTCGAGGCCAACCCGCGCCTGGACTTCGACCGTGCACGCGCCTACGGCATGCGCCTCGCCGTCCCCGCCGGCTCCTCGGTCCGCTTCGGCCCCGGCGAGCGCGTCGAGGTCGGCCTCGTGCCCATCGGCGGCGCGCGCGTGGCGATCGGCTTCGCCGGACTGGTCGACGGCCCGCTGGACGCGCCGGGCGCGAAGGAAGAGGCCCTGCGCCGGGCCGCCGCCTGCGGATACCTGGGAGCAGACCGATGAGCATGGACCCGTACGCGTACGCCGCGACCCACGGCCCCCGCGCCGGCGACCGGCTCCGGCTCGGTGACTCGGGCCTGGTGATCCGGGTGGAGTCCGACGCCCAGCACTACGGCGACGAGTTCCTCGCGGGCTTCGGCAAGACCGCCCGCGACGGACTGCACCTCAAGGCCGCCGCCGTACGCGAGACCTGCGACGTCGTCATCAGCAACGTCGTCGTGATCGACGCGGCGCAGGGGATCAGGAAGGTCTCCATCGGCATCCGCGAGGGCCGGATATGCGGGATCGGCCGGGCCGGGAACCCCGACACCCTCGACGGCGTCGACGTCGTGGTCGGCACGGGCACGTCCATCGTCTCCGGTGAGGGACTCATCGCCACCGCCGGGGCCGTCGACACCCACGTCCACCTGCTCTCCCCGCGCATCATGGAGGCGTCGCTGGCGTCCGGTGTGACGACGATCATCGGGCAGGAGTTCGGCCCGGTCTGGGGCGTCGGCGTCAACTCGCCCTGGGCGCTGCGGCACGCGTTCGGCGCGTTCGACGCCTGGCCGGTCAACATCGGCTTCCTGGGCCGGGGTTCGTCCTCGGACCCGGCGCCCCTGACCGAGGCGCTGGCCGAGGGCGGGGCGAGCGGCTTCAAGGTGCACGAGGACATGGGCGCCCACACGCGCGCGCTCGACACCGCGCTGCGCGTCGCCGAGGAGCACGACGTCCAGGTCGCCCTGCACAGCGACGGCCTGAACGAGTGCCTCTCCGTGGAGGACACCCTCCGTGTCCTGGAGGGCCGCACCATCCACGCCTTCCACATCGAGGGCTGCGGCGGCGGACACGTCCCCAACGTCCTGAAGATGGCCGGCGTCCCCAACGTCATCGGTTCCTCCACCAACCCCACCCTGCCCTTCGGCCGGGACGCGGTCGCCGAGCACTACGGCATGATCGTCTCCGTCCACGACCTCAAGACCGACCTGCCGGGCGACGCCGCCATGGCCCGCGACCGCATCCGCGCCGGGACCATGGGCGCCGAGGACGTGCTGCACGACCTGGGCGCGATCGGCATCACCTCCTCCGACGCGCAGGGCATGGGCCGCGCCGGCGAGACGGTCCGCCGCACCTTCGCGATGGCCGGGAAGATGAAGGCCGAGTTCGGCGCACCGGACGCCGACCACGACAACGAGCGCGTCCTGCGCTACATCGCCAAGCTGACCATCAACCCCGCCATCGCCCACGGCCTGGCCCACGAGGTCGGTTCGATCGAGACCGGCAAGCTCGCCGACATCGTGCTGTGGCGCCCTGAGTACTTCGGGGCCAAGCCGCAGCTCGTCCTCAAGTCCGGCTTCCCGGCCTACGGCGTGGTCGGCGACCCGAACGCGGCCACCGACACCTGCGAACCCCTGGTCCTCGGCCCCCAGTTCGGCGCGCACGGCGCGACGCCCGCCGACATCTCCGTGGCCTTCGTCGCGCAGGCCGCCCTGGACCAGGGCAACGACACCATGCCGACCCGCCGCCGCAGGGTCGCCGTGCGCGGCACCCGCGGCATCGGCCCGGCCGACCTGCGCCTCAACTCCCGTACCGGGCAGGTCGACGTCGACCAGCGCACCGGCCTGGTCACCCTGGACGGCGACCCCCTCCGCTCCGAACCGGCCGAGTCCGTCTCCCTCAACCGCCTGTACTTCCTCTGACCTCCTGGGACACCTCCATGACCTTCCGCATGCCCCCCGAGTGGGCCCCGCACGAGCGCACCTGGATGGCCTGGCCCGGCCCCAACCCGACGTTCGGCGACGGAGCCGAGCTGGCGGACGCCCGTGCCGCCTGGGCGTCCGTCGCCCGTGCCGTGAGCCGCTTCGAGCCGGTGACGATGGTGCACGGCCCCGGCCAGGGCGACTCGGCGCGCGAACTGCTCGGACCGGACGTCGCGCTGGTGGAGCGCGAGCTGGACGACGCGTGGATGCGGGACATCGGCCCGACCTTCGTGAAGGACGAGGAGGGCCGGCCGGCCGCCGTGGACTGGGTGTTCAACGGCTGGGGCGCCCAGGACTGGGCCCGCTGGGGGCACGACTCCGAGATCGCCCGCCAGGTCGCGGACCTCGCCGGGGTTCCCGTGCTGAGCAGCCCGCTCGTGAACGAGGGCGGCGCGATCCACGTCGACGGCGAGGGCACGGTCCTGCTGACCGACACCGTCCAGCTCGGCGCGGGCCGCAACCCCGGCTGGACCCGCGAGCAGGTCGAGGCGGAGGTCCACGCCAAGCTCGGCACCAGCAAGGCGATCTGGCTCCCGCACGGCCTGGCCGCCGACTACGGCACGTACGGCACGCAGGGCCACGTCGACATCGTCGCGGCCTTCGCGCGGCCGGGCACCGTCGTCGTGCACAGTCAGCGCGACCCCGTCCACCCGGACCACGCCCGCTCGCAGACGTACCTGGAGATCCTGCGCGGCCAGACCGACGCCAAGGGCCGCCCGCTGGAGGTCGTCGAGGTGCCCGCCCCGACCGTCCTGAAGGACGAGGAGGGCGACTGGGTCGACTACTCGTACATCAACCACTACCTCTGCAACGGCGGCGTCGTCCTGTGCGCCTTCGGCGACCCGAACGACGAGCTCGCCGCGGGCATCTTCCGGCGGCTGTTCCCCGAACGCACGGTGACGCTGGTGGACGCCCGTACGATCTTCGCCAACGGTGGAGGCATCCACTGCATCACCCAACAGCAGCCGAGGATCTGAAGGAGCCGGGGATGGCCGGTGCGGCCAGGGCGCGCAAGAACGCACCGCCGCGCGAGGAGGTCCTCGCCGCCGCCATGGAGATGATCGCCGAGCGCGGTCTGGAGAAGCTCACCATGGCGGCGCTCGGCCGCGAGGTCGGCATGAGCAGCGGCCACCTCCTGTACTACTTCCGCTCCAAGGACGAGCTGCTGCTGCGCACCCTGGAGTGGAGCGAGGGCCGCCTCGGAGCCGAGCGCGCCCGCCTGCTCACCCGGACCGGCACGGCCCGCGAACGTCTCGACGCCTACGTCGACCTGTACGTGCCCGACGGCCACCGCGACCCGCACTGGACGCTGTGGCTGGAGGTGTGGAACCGCTCGCAGAGCGCCGCCGTCGAATCCGACGCCCGCGACCGGCAGGCCGCCATCGAGGGGGCCTGGCACCGCGACCTGGTCGCCCTGCTCGCCGAGGGCGTCTCGCGCGGCGAGTTCCGCCGTGTCGACCCCGACCGTTTCGCGGCGCGTCTGCGCGCCCTCCTCGACGGCTTCGCCATCCACGTGGCGATCGGGCTGCGCGGCACGGACCGGGAGCAGGTCCTCGGCCACGTGCGGGAGTTCCTCACCGACACCCTGGTCGCGCCGACGTGACGTGGACACTCCCCGCTCGCATCCTGAGACGGGCGGTGAGAACGCGGACGGACTGTGCCAGACTTCCCCCGTGCTCTCGTTCGCCATGATTATTGGCAGCAGGCGCGCCGGTCCGCAGTGACCACCACGTACGACCAGGTACGGGTGGACACCGTCGTCCTCGACCCGCGCGCAGACCTCTCGCACCCGCGAGAGGTTTTTCGTTTTCCTGGCCCACCCGGAGCCGGGAAGAGAGCGCGAGGGATCATGGCAGGACGGTGGAGCCGGTCATTCCGGTAGACCGAGATCCCCTACAGGAGCCTTCAGATCATGACCGCAACCAGCGAACTCGACGATTCGTTCCACGTCTTCGACACCACCCTGCGCGACGGCGCACAGCGCGAGGGCATCAACCTCACGGTCGCGGACAAGCTGGCGATCGCGCGGCACCTGGACGACTTCGGCGTGGGCTTCATCGAGGGCGGCTGGCCCGGCGCGAACCCGCGGGACACCGAGTTCTTCGCCCGCGCCCGGGAGGAGATCGCCTTCCGGCACGCCCAGCTGGTCGCCTTCGGCTCCACCCGACGCGCCGGCACGACCGCAGCCGAGGACCCGCAGGTCAGGGCGCTTCTGGAGTCCGGCGCCCAGGTGATCACGCTGGTCGCCAAGTCCCACGACCGGCACGTCGAACTCGCCCTGCGCACCACTCTGGACGAGAACCTGGCGATGGTCGCCGACACCGTCTCCCACCTCAAGGCGCAGGGCCGCCGCGTCTTCGTCGACTGCGAGCACTTCTTCGACGGCTACCGCGCCAACGCCGAGTACGCGAAGGCGGTCGTCCGCGCCGCCTCCGAGGCGGGCGCCGACGTCGTCGTCCTGTGCGACACCAACGGCGGCATGCTCCCCGCGCAGATCCAGGCCGTGGTCACCACGGTGCTGGCCGACACCGGCGCCCGGCTCGGCATCCACGCCCAGGACGACACCGGCTGCGCGGTCGCCAACACCCTCGCCGCGGTGGACGCGGGCGCGACCCACGTCCAGTGCACGGCGAACGGCTACGGCGAGCGTGTCGGCAACGCCAATCTGTTCCCCGTCGTGGCCGCCCTGGAGCTGAAGTACGGCAAGCGGGTCCTGCCGGAGGGCCGTCTGCGGGAGATGACGCGGATCTCCCACGCCGTCGCCGAGGTCGTCAACCTCACGCCCTCCACCCACCAGCCCTACGTCGGCGTCTCCGCGTTCGCGCACAAGGCGGGCCTGCACGCCTCCGCGATCAAGGTCGACCCGGACCTGTACCAGCACATCGACCCGGAGCTGGTCGGCAACACCATGCGGATGCTCGTCTCCGACATGGCGGGCCGCGCGTCCATCGAGCTCAAGGGCAAGGAACTCGGCATCGACCTCGGCGGCGACCGCGAACTGGTCGGCCGGGTCGTCGAGCGGGTGAAGGAGCGGGAGCTGGCGGGCTACACGTACGAGGCGGCGGACGCGAGCTTCGAGCTCCTGCTGCGCGCGGAGGCCGAGGGCAGGGCCTTCAAGTACTTCGACGTCGAGTCCTGGCGCGCGATCGTCGAGGACCGCCCCGACGGCACCCACGCCAACGAGGCCACGGTCAAGCTCTGGGCCAAGGGTGAGCGCATCGTCGCCACCGCCGAGGGCAACGGCCCGGTCAACGCCCTGGACCGGGCGCTGCGCGTCGCCCTGGAGAAGATCTACCCGGAGCTCGCCAAGCTGGACCTGGTCGACTACAAGGTCCGCATCCTGGAGGGCGTCCACGGCACCCAGTCCACGACCAGGGTCCTCATCTCCACGTCGGACGGGGCGGGGGAGTGGTCCACGGTGGGCGTCGCGGAGAACGTCATCGCCGCCTCGTGGCAGGCCCTGGAGGACGCCTACACGTACGGGCTGCTGCGGGCGGGGGTCTCGCCCGCCGAGTGAGCGCGCGGTCCCCGCGGCTTCTTGGCCGCACTGATGTCTTATTCGTGGGGATTCGGGTATTTTCGAACGTATGAAGGACGCCCGCATCCGAGTCCTCATACGCCTCCTGGTGGCGCCGGTCATCGCCGCGCTGGCGGTGCTGATGGCCGGTGCGCCCGGCGCGCAGGCGGCCACCGACGTCTCCGAGATCGGCGCGGCCCTGCGCGAGTCCCCCGTGTACGTGGACCCGGCCGCGTCCGACCTGCTGTCGAGGTCGGACGCGGAGGCGCTCGCCGACAAGATCGAGGACGCGGACGAACCCGTCTTCGTGGCGGTCCTCCCGGCCGGCTATCCGACCGAGAACCTCTTCCGGAACCTGCGCACCGAGACCGGCATCACCGGCCTGTACGGCGTACGCCTCGGTGACCGCTTCGACGCGCGGGCGGACAGCAGCGTGCTGAGCCGCCAGGGCGTGAACAACCTGGTCACGGCCGCCCAGGGCGCGGGCGACCCCAAGGCCCAGCTCAACGACTTCGTCGACGACGCGCTGCGCAGCGTGCGCGGCTCGGCCCCCTCGTCCTGGGACTCCGGCGGCGCCTCCGTGCCGACCGGCGCCCTGATCACCGCCGGCGCGGTCGTGGCGGCCGGCGGGGCGGGTGCCTACGCGATCGCCCGGCGCAACCGGCGCCGCCGCGAGGAGGAGCAGCGGGCGGCACTGGACCGGCTGCGGGTGGTGGTCGACGAGGACATCACCGCGTTCGGCGAGGAACTGGACCGCCTGGACTTCCACCCGGCGGAACCGGGCGCCGACGACGCGATGCGCGCGGACTACGCCCACGCCCTCGACGCCTACGAGCAGGCCAAGACGTTCATGGCGGACGCCCGGAAACCGGAGGACGTCCGCGCGGTCACCCAGGCCATCGAGGACGGGCGCTTCTCGCTCGCCCGCCTCGCCGCCCGCCGCCAGGGAGAGCCGCTGCCCGAACGCCGGCCTCCCTGCTTCTTCGACCCGCGCCACGGCCCCTCGGTCGCCGACGTCACCTGGACCCCGCCGGGCGGCGCCACCCGCCAGGTCCCGGTCTGCGCGGCCGACCGGACCCGGCTGTCCGAGGGCCTGGACCCCGCGATCCGCGAGGTGGACACCGACCACGGCCGCCGCCCCTACTGGGACGCGGGCCCGGCCTACGGTCCCTGGGCGGGCGGCTACTTCGGCGGCGGCATCCTGCCCGGCCTGCTGGTCGGCACCCTGCTGGGCAGCATGATGGCGAGCCCCGCCTACGGCGCGGGCTACGGTGCGGGCTATGGCGACTTCGGCGGCTACGAAGGCGGCGACGTCTCCGGCGCGGACTTCGACGCCGGTGACTTCGGAGGCGATTTCGGCGGGGGCGGTGACTTCGGCGGCGGTGGCGGCTTCAGCGGGGGCGGTGACTTCGGCGGAGGCTTCTGAACGGGCGCGGGGGTGCCGCGGGTCGCTACGGTGGGGCCCATGCCACCTCGCAGCGCACTCCTCGTCATCGACATGCAGAACGCCGTGGTCGCCATGGCGCACCGGGCCGCCGAGACGGTGGCCGCGATCGCGGGGCTGAGCCGGCGGGCCCGGAGTGCCGGAGTGCCGGTGGTGACGGTGCGGCAGCGGGGCGACGACCTGGTGCCCGGGACCGGGGACTGGCGGGTCGTGTCCGAGCTGGCGCCCCGCGCGGGGGAGCCGGTCGTCGACAAGACGACCCCGGACAGCTTCCTCGGCACCGGTCTCGACGCGCTCCTGAAGGGGCTCGGGGTGAGCGAGGTGATCGTCACCGGGTTCGCCACGGAGGTCTGCGTGGACACCACGGCACGGCAGGCCCTGAGCCTCGGGTACGACCTGGTCGTCGTGGCCGACGGGCACACCACGTCGGTGCGGACCGCGGCGGACGACGGTGACCTTGCGCCGGCGGACCGGTCGGTCGCCCACTACAACGCGATCTACCGGACGATCGGCTGGCCCGGCCGCCGCATCCGGGTCCGGGCCGCCGCCGACGTGGAACTCGCCGCCTCCGGGGGTGCGCCGGGCGGCACGTCTGCTTGATCGCCGAGATGGCGCGTCCCAGCCGCGGGGAGCCGCGCCGCTGCCCTCTGCGCGAGGCGGCGAGAGCGTCGACGAGAGGGCCGGGATCCTCGCGACGGGCCGCCGACCGCACGTCCGTGTCACTCCAGGGGCGGTATGCGCCACCCATGAATGTGAGGTGACTCTCAGGTGACGCCTTTGTACGTCTCCTACAAGCGACACGCCCTCTGAGCAGTCAGAAGAGCTGCATGCCCTCGTGTTTCTGTTCAGGGGTACCAGGAAAACACGCCGGAGACTGTACGGAGTCGACGGCTCGCATTCCGCGGTCTGCTTCGTAGAGTCACTACATGACCGTTTTGGATGAGGCGCCGGGTGAGCCGACGGACGCGCGCGGGCGAGTGGCCGAGTTGCACGGGGTGCGTGCGCAGGCGCTGGCGGGGCCGAGCGAGAAGGCGACGGCGGCGCAGCACGCCAAGGGCAAGCTGACGGCGCGGGAGCGGATCGAGCTGCTGCTGGACGCGGGTTCGTTCCGTGAGGTCGAGCAGTTGCGGCGGCACCGGGCGACGGGTTTCGGGCTGGAGGAGAAGAAGCCGTACACGGACGGTGTGGTCACCGGCTGGGGGACGGTGGAGGGCCGTACGGTCTTCGTCTACGCGCATGACTTCCGGATCTTCGGGGGTGCGCTGGGC
>NZ_JAGMUE010000042.1:0-113691 GCF_019049165.1 Streptomyces sp. AC627_RSS907 | reverse complement strand
ATCACCGGCCCGGACGTGGTCAAGGCCGTCACCGGTGAGGAGATCAGCCAGAACGGGCTCGGCGGCGCGGACGTGCACGCGGAGACCAGCGGCGTGGCGCACTTCGCCTACGACGACGAGGAGACCTGCATCGCCGAGGTCCGCTACCTCCTCTCCCTCCTCCCGCAGAACAACCGCGAGAACCCGCCGCGGGCGGAGAGCACGGACCCGGTGGACCGCCGTTCGGACGTGCTGCTGGACCTGGTCCCGGCGGACGGCAACCGCCCGTACGACATGGCCAAGGTCATCGAGGAGATCGTCGACGACGGCGAGTACCTGGAGGTCCACGAGCGCTGGGCCCGCAACATCATCTGCGCCCTGGCCCGCCTCGACGGTCAGGTCGTCGGCATCATCGCCAACCAGCCGCAGGTCCTGGCCGGCGTCCTCGACATCGAGGCCAGCGAAAAAGCTGCACGCTTCGTCCAGATGTGTGACGCTTTTAACATTCCGATCGTCACTTTCCTGGACGTCCCCGGTTTCCTTCCGGGTGTGGACCAGGAGCACGGCGGGATCATCCGGCACGGTGCGAAGCTGCTGTACGCGTACTGCAACGCCACGGTGCCGCGGATCTCGCTGATCCTCAGGAAGGCGTACGGAGGTGCCTACATCGTCATGGACAGCCAGTCGATCGGCGCGGACCTCACCTACGCCTGGCCGACGAACGAGATCGCCGTGATGGGCGCCGAGGGCGCCGCCAACGTGATCTTCCGCCGTCAGATCGCCGACGCCGAGGACCCCGACGCCATGCGGCAGAAGATGGTCAAGGAGTACAAGGCCGAGCTGATGCACCCCTACTACGCGGCCGAGCGCGGACTGGTCGACGACGTCATCGACCCCGCCGAAACCCGCGAGGTGCTCGTCCGGTCCCTGGCGATGCTGCAGACCAAGCACGCCGACCTGCCCTCCCGCAAGCACGGCAACCCCCCGCAGTGACCCGAGGAGCCCCTCCCATGACAACGCCCGACATCCGTGTCGAGAAGGGCCACGCCGAGCCCGAGGAAGTCGCCGCCCTCACCGCACTCCTGCTGGCCCGCGCGGCGGCCCGACCCGCCGAGGTCGCCCCGGCCCACGGTGGCGGCCGCGTCCGCGCCGGCTGGCGCCGCCTGGAACGCGAACCGGGCTTCCGCGCCCCGCACAGCTGGCGCTGAGCCGAACCCCGTACATGTCAGAGGCCCCTCCGCTCCGGAGGGGCCTCTGACATGTACGGGTTGCTTCCGCTCGACGGCTCGACGGCTCGGCGCCGGGCCGGGCGTCACACCGCTGGGGAGCGGGGCGGTGACGATATGCCGCTCCGCCGCCTGCCCGCGCCCGGCGGCACGACAGCCCCCGGCGGCCCGGCGGCCCGGTGGCCGCAGGCCGCGCGGCTAGCGCAGGCGCGCCATCAGGGCGTGCTCCACGAGCGTGATGAGCGTCGACTTCGCGTCGGCGCGGTGCCGGGCGTCGGTCGTGATGATCGGGGTGTCCGGCCCGATCTGCAGGGCCTCGCGGACCTCGTCCGGGTTGTACGGCTGCTGGCCGTCGAAGCCGTTCAGGGCGATGACGAACGGCAGGCCCGAGTTCTCGAAGTAGTCGACGGCGGGGAAGCAGTCGGCGAGCCTCCGCGTGTCGACCAGGACGACCGCGCCGATGGCGCCGCGCACCAGGTCGTCCCACATGAACCAGAAGCGGTCCTGGCCGGGCGTACCGAAGAGGTACAGGATCAGGTCCTGGTCGAGGGTGATGCGGCCGAAGTCCATGGCGACCGTGGTGGTCGTCTTGTCCCCGGTGTGGGTGAGGTCGTCGATGCCCGCCGACGCGGATGTCATCACGGCCTCGGTGCGCAGCGGGTTGATCTCCGAGACGGCGCCGACGAACGTGGTCTTGCCCACGCCGAAGCCGCCAGCCACCACGATCTTCGCGGACGTGGTGGAGCGGGAAGGCCCTCCGCTAGAGCTTGCGAAGTCCACTGAGCACCCTTTCGAGCAGTGTCACGTCTGGCTGGCCGCCGGCGTTCTCGTCGCCGCCGGGCTGATGGATGGCGACCAGGCCCGCCTCCGCCAAGTCGGCGACGAGGATCCTGGCCACGCCGAGAGGGATCGTCAGGAGGGCCGAGATCTCGGCCACCGACTTGATCTCCCGGCAGAGGTGGCAGATCCGCTGATGCTCGGGCAGCTGGCCCTGCATCTGGTGCGGCTGCGCGGTGGTGTGCACCAGCGCCTCGATGGCGAGCTGGTACCGGGGCCTGGTGCGACCGCCCGTCATGGCGTACGGGCGCACCAGGGGGTTGTTCGACGCCCCGGCGGGCGCCGGCTCAGGGGTGCGGCGCTGCGGCTGCACAGGCTGGACGCGCGGAGCGTGCGGCTGGTCGTACGGCGAAGGGCCGGGGCCCTGCGGGACGTACGGCTGCCGGTGGTTCGGGGTGGAGGGGTAGCCGTATCCGTTCGTCGAGCCGTCGTGCGGGCCCTGACCAGGGCCGTACGACCAGTTGCCCGCTGACGGACCACCTGGGGGTGTTGCCACTTTTTCCTCCTCCGACCGTGCCTGGCATCCATCGCTGTGGAGCCGCGTCCCGAAACTTTACGGCCACGGGACGCCAAAACGCACCGTCTGTCCTTTAGTTGAGAAGGCTCCCCTGGAGCTCGGCCCGCAGATCGGGCGTCAGGACCGTGCCCGCACGGTCCACCAGGAGGGCCATCTCGTACCCAATGAGACCGATGTCCGCTTCCGGGTGTGCGAGAACCGCGAGGGACGAACCGTCGGAGATGGACATGATGAAGAGGAATCCCCGCTCCATCTCCACAACCGTCTGGTTCACGCTGCCGCCCTCGAAGATGCGCGAGGCACCCGCGGTCAGCGAGGTCAGACCGGAGGCGACGGCCGCGAGCTGGTCGGCGCGGTCGCGCGGAAACCCTTCGGACATCGCCAGAAGGAGTCCGTCGGCGGAGACCACCACCGTGTGGGACACCCCCGGGGTGTTGTCCACGAAGTTGGTGATCAACCAGTTCAGGTTCTGTGCCGCCTGGCTCATCGGGCTCACACTAACGCTCCTGGTTGTAGGTGCTGTCAGGACCACGGTGTTCCTTACCTGTGTCCTGGCCGTTCGTTTCACTGCCTGCGTTGCGGCCTCGCTCGACGCCGCGCCGCAGGTTGCTCAGCCTGCCCCGGACGTCCTCCGGAGCGCGGGAGACCTGGGGGCCTCCCTGGGGGGTGGTTTCGGCGGCGCCCTCGACCAGGTTGGCCTTGGGGACCCGCCGCGGCAGGCCCGAGGACGTCACCCCGCCCGCCTTGGGCTTGCGCAGCTGTGAGGCCTGCTGCCACCGGTCGTCGTTGGCCGACCGCCAGTCGCCGTCCCCGCCGGCCGCCGGCGCGGAGGCCGACGCCTCCTGGTCCATGCGCCGCGCGTCGCCCGCGCCGCTCGCGGTGGATCCGCGGCGGGGAAGACCGGCGTCGGTCAGCTCGTGGGCGGCGGAGGGGGCCGGACCCGGACGGTCGAAGCCTACGCCGTCCGCCTCGTTCACGTCAGCGGCCTGCGAGGATTCCGCCTCCGGAGCACCCGTGGGGTACTGGTCCGGATAACCGTTCTGGTAGCCGTCCTGGTTCTGGTAGCCGTCCTGCTGGGGCCAGTCGTCCTGGTGGCGGCGCTGTTCGAACGCGGGGTAGGTCTCCTGGGCGCCGGCGCCCGCCGGCTGGTGCCCGTTGTGGCCCGGCTCCGCGTAGGAGGGGTCCGGGAAGCCGCCGTTGGCCGAGTAGCCGTCGCCCTGCGGCAGGTTGCCGTTCGGCGCGTAGTACTGCTCGTCGTACGACGTCTGCCGCGGTTCCTGATAGGCCTGCTGCTGATCGGCGTAGGCCGACGGCTGGTCGTAGGCGCCGGTCGGCTGTTCCTGGTAGCCGCCCTGGTCGTGGACCGGCTGCTGCCCGGTGAACTGGTCCTGGAAGCCGGGCGCCCCAGCGGTCCCGGGGCCGCCGGGGCCCGCCGGACCGGACGGTTCGGGCTGTGCCTGGGCCTCCAGGGCCGCGCGGCGCTCCTCACGCATCAGCGAGCGGCCGACCGGGTCGAGACCACGGACGTCGTCGGGGGCCTCGGCGTACCGGCTGTCGTCGAAGCCCAGCTCGGCGGCGGTGCGCATCGGCTGGCCGACCTGGCCGAAGGCCTCGCCCTGGACGTTCTGCTCCGGGATGATCTGCGAGACGGTGAACTCGTCGCGCTGCTGCTGCTCGCCGCCGCCACCATGGGTGATGGCGTCCGGCAGCATGACCAGCGAGGTGGTGCCCGCCTGCTCGCCGGAGGGGCGCAGCTGGACGCGGATGCCGTGCCGGTCCGACAGCCGGCCGACCACGAACAGGCCCATGCGCTGCGAGATGGCGGCGTCCACGGTCGGCGGGTTGGCCAGCTTGTGGTTGATGTCCGCGAAGTCCTCGGCGGTCAGGCCGATGCCCTTGTCGTGGATCTCCACCATCAGGCGGCCGTCGGGGAGTCGGGTCGCGGTGACGCGGACCTTGGTCTGGGGCGAGGAGAACGTGGTGGCGTTCTCGAGGAGCTCCGCGAGCAGGTGCACGAGGTCGGTCACGGCCCGGCCGTGGATCTCGGCCTCCGGGACGCCGGAGAGCTCGATGCGCTCGTACTGCTCCACCTCGGAGGAGGCGGCGCGCAGCACGTCCACCAGCGGGACCGGCTGGTCCCAGCGGCGGCCGGGCTCCTCGCCGGCGAGGACGAGGAGGTTCTCGCCGTTGCGGCGCATACGGGTCGCGAGGTGGTCCAGCCGGAAGAGGCTCTCCAGCTGGTCGGGGTCGGCCTCGTTGTTCTCCAGGTCGGTGATCAGGCTCAGCTGGCCCTCGATCAGCGACTGGTTGCGGCGCGAGAGGTTGGTGAAGATCGCGTTGATGTTGCCCCGCAGCAGGGCCTGCTCGGAGGCGAGCCGGACGGCCTCGCGGTGCACCTGGTCGAAGGCGCGGGCGACCTCGCCGATCTCGTCGGTCGAGGTGATCGGGATCGGCTGGACCCGGGTGTCGACCCGGCCGGGGTCGGTGCGGGAGAGCTGGTCGACCAGCGTCGGCAGGCGCTGCTCGGCGATGCCGAAGGCGGCGTTGCGCAGCTGGCGCATGGAGCGGCTCATCTGGCGGGCCACCATGCCGGCCAGGACGAACGCGGCGAGCAGCGCGACCACGACCGCGGCACCGGTGATGTAGGTGTCCCGCTCGGCGTCGTCGGCGATGGCGGACGCCTCGGCCACCGCCTTGTCGGCGAGGTCCGACTCGATCTTGCCGTAGGCCTCGAACTTGAGGGTGTTGACCGCCCACCAGTTTTCCGGCGTGATGCCCTGCTCGGCCAGCTCGGCCCGCGCACTGGTGTCCGTGGAGTCCAGCTGGGCCAGTTCCGAGACCATCGTGGTGGGGCTCGCCGGCGGTGGCACGTAGTCCGGGTCCTTGGCCTTGGCCTCCTTGGCCATGGCCGCCCCGTCCTCCCGCACCTTCTTCTCGGAGTCCTCCAGCTTCTGAGCGTCCGCCTCGGTACCGCCGCCGATGTACTCCTCGACGGCGACGCGTTCCAGGTAGGCGTACGACGAGAGGGCGACGCGCTGGCTGGCGAGGTGGCTCGGCTCCGGCCCGGGCTTGGCCAGCATGTGCATGCCGATGGAGCGCTCCAGGGAGAGCGCCGCCTTGGTCAGGGAGATGGCGTAGACGGTGCGGCCGTAGGAGGTGATGTTGCCGGTGCCGAGACCGAGCTCGTTGGCGAACTCCATCAGGGGGTGGGCGATCCCGGTGTAGCCCTCCTCCGTCTCCACGCCCTTGAGCTTGGAGGTGTAGGCGGACGCGCGCAGCGTCTGGAGCTTGGGCTCCTGCTCGCGGAACACCTTCATCCGGCGCTCCAGCCCCGGCTTGCCCGGCATGTTCCGCGCTGCCGTGTCGAAGGTGTCGGCCGCGTCGTCGGTGGCCCGGCGGGCCTTGAGGACGGTGGAGTCCTTCTCGCCCTTGCCCTGGAGCAGGGGGGCGGCGGTGACGTCGCGCTCGTTGTAGAGGGCGTTGGCGTAGGTGAGGGAGGCCTGCACGAGGCGCGCGGTGCTCTCGGCGTCCTCGGCGTCCTGCCAGGTGTCGATGGAGCTCTTCACCTGGAAGCCGCCCATGACGAGGCCGACCAGCACGGGTATGAGCAGGATCGCGTTGAGCCGTGTGGTCACCCGCCAGTTGCGCGGGGAGAAGCGGCCACCGCTCGGAGCGGGCGCGGCCGTGGGCTCCGCGACGGGCGCGGGGGCGGGCGCCGCTGTGCGCTGCGGCGGGGTGAAGTTGCCCCGGGCCGATGGCTCGGGACTGTTCTTGCTTCGCCTCACTCGACCAACAACCTCTCGGCGGTCGGCACCTACGTCGTGCCGCTGTGTATCAGAGCCCGGTCCGTCATCGAGTACGCACTACTGCTGAGTACGTCGTGGACCATCGGGCGGTTCTGGCATTCCAGCACGGCGGCCTGCGCTCTTCCAAACAGTGGAACGCGGGGGTTACACGTGATGTAAGCCCCAGATAAAACGGTCATAAAGAGCGAGGGTCGTCAAAACGCGAGGCGATCGTGAGCACAGCGACACCAGATGTGCGCGACGCGTGGCGGCATCACCCGATTCCTCTGCCGAAACGTTATGAACAGCGGAGCCGGCCGTGTCCGACGACACGGCCGACTCCGCTCCGGCCACGGCAACTGCCGTACGGCCCCAGCCGACTTGGACACGACCGACGGGGCGGCTACCTCAGTCGTGCCATCAGCGCGTGTTCGACCAGCGTGATCAGCGCGCTCTTGGCGTCGGCGCGGTGCCGGGCGTCGGTCGTGATGATCGGGGTGTCGGGTCCGATCTGCAGGGCCTCCCGGACCTCGTCGGGGGAGTACGGCTGCTGGCCGTCGAAGCCGTTGAGGGCGACGACGAACGGCAGCCCGCTGTTCTCGAAGTAGTCCACCGCCGGGAAGCAGTCGGCCAGCCGGCGGGTGTCGCACAGCACGACCGCGCCGATGGCACCGCGCACCAGGTCGTCCCACATGAACCAGAAGCGGTCCTGACCCGGTGTGCCGAACAGGTACAGGATCAGGTCCTGGTCGAGCGTGATGCGGCCGAAGTCCATGGCGACCGTGGTGGTCGTCTTGTCCCCGGCGTGTGTGAGGTCGTCGATCCCGGCGCTGGCGGAGGTCATCACGGCCTCGGTGCGCAGCGGGTTGATCTCCGAGACGGCGCCCACGAACGTGGTCTTGCCGACGCCGAAGCCGCCGGCCACCACGATCTTCGCGGAGGTGGTCGCCCGACCCCCGTCAGAGCTTGCGAAGTCCACTGAGCACCCTTTCGAGCAGTGTCACGTCCGGCGCACCGCCGTTGTTCTCGTCGCCGCCGGGCTGGTGAATGGCGACGAGCCCGGCTTCCGCGAGGTCCGCGACGAGGATCCGGGCCACGCCGAGCGGCATCGCCAGCAGGGCCGACACCTCGGCCACCGACTTCACCTCGCGGCACAGGTGGCAGATGCGCTGGTGCTCGGGGAGCAACCCCATGAGTGCTGCGGGGTCGGCCGTCGTACTGATCAGTGCCTCGATGGCGAGCTGATAGCGCGGCCTGGTCCGGCCGCCCGTCATGGCGTACGGACGTACCAGCGGCTGGTCGCCCTCGTCCTCGTACGGCTCCGCGTACGGATCATGAGAGGCGGTGGGCGGGGTCATGAATCCTCCGGGCGGGACAGCAAGTCGGTCAGTCGTGCCGTCTGACGAGGCCGGTGGGGGGATTGTGGCGGCCGGACGGTGATTTGGTAACACGGGTGGTGCCGGGGCCGTTCAGTGGAGCAGACTTCCCTGCAGCTCGGCGCGCAGGTCGGGCGTGAGCACGGCGCCGGCACGGTCGACGAGAAGTGCCATCTCGTAGCCGACGAGGCCGATGTCGCACTCCGGGTGGGCCAGGACGGCCAGGGACGAGCCGTCCGAGACGGACATGAGGAAGAGGAACCCGCGTTCCATCTCCACCACCGTCTGGGCCACGTTGCCGCCCTCGAAGATGCGCGAGGCACCTGCGGTCAGTGAGGTCAGACCGGAGGCGACGGCCGCGAGCTGGTCGGCGCGGTCGCGCGGGAAGCCCTCCGACATCGCCAGAAGGAGTCCGTCGGCGGACACGACGACGGTGTGGGACACCCCTGGGGTGTTGTCCACGAAATTCGTGATCAACCAGTTGAGGTTCTGTGCCGCCTGGCTCATCGGGCTCAACTAACGCTCCTGCTGGTGAGTGGGCCGCGGATAGCTGCCGGTCTGGTTGGTACCGGCCTGACGGCCCTGTGCGATTCCCCGACGGAGATTGGTCAGCCGGCCACGCACGTCGTCGGGCGCACGCGATACCTGCGGACCGTTCTGGTGCGACTGCTGCTGAGCCGTGCCCGGGACGAGGTTGGCCCGGGGCACCCGGCGCGGCAGGCCGGAGGTGGTGACCCCGCCCGCGGCCGGCTGCCGGACGCGCTCAGCCTGCCGGACGAGATCGTCGTTCGGCGAGCTGCGCCAGGCGGAGGTGGCGGGCCGCTGGGGGGCCGCCGGGGTCTGGGGCTGGGTGGCCTGCGGCTCCGGGGCGGCGGGCGGGGCGTCCTCCTGTGCCCTCGCCTCGCGGTCGCCGTGGAACCAGTTGGTCTCCAGCGTGTCGTACAGCGGCGTACGTCCGTCACCGGGGCCGGAGGCCGGGGGCAGGGCCCAGCCGTCGTTCGGCCGCTGCTGCGCTGCGGGCCGAGCCGCGGGCTCCTGGTGGGCGGGGCGCTGCTGCGGGGCGCCGAGGTCGCCGCCCTCCTGCCCGCCGTCTCCCTGCGGGCGCTCGAACTGGCCGGTGACGGCCGGGTCCTGACGGCCCGGCAGGTACTGCTGCCCGGTCGTGCCGTTGTCGTACGCCTGGGGGCTCGCGAACTGGCCGGTCGACGCGGGGTCGTTCAGGGCCGGCGCGGGGGCCGCCTGACCGGGCTGCCCGCCGAAGACGTCCGAACGGACGAAGGACCCGCCGTTGTCCTGCGGTGCCGACGGCTCGGGCTGCTGGAACCGGTCGTTGCGCTGCGCGTCCGTGCTGTTGGGGTGGTACTGGTCCGGGCCGGGCTGCTGGAACTGGTCGTTGCGTCGGCCGTCCGTGCCGTTGGGGGCGTACTGGTCCGGACCGGGCTGGATGAACTGGTCGTTGCGCTGCGCGTCCGTGCCGTTGGGGGCGTACTGGTCCGCACCGGGCTGCTGGAACTGGTCGTTGCGCCGGCCGTCCGCGCCGTTGGGGTGGTACTGGTCCGCACCGGGCTGGGCGAACTGGCCCGTGGCCTGCGAGGCGTCCTGGCGGGGGGCCGGGGCGTCGAAGTCCGGGCGGGCGAACTCCGCCGTCGCGCCGGGACCCTGGGCCTCACCGAGCGCGGGGATCACCGGCATCTCGGCGGTCGAGCCCGGGTCCTGCCGGTCGTCGTAGCGCGGCGTCCGGTCCGTACGGGAGCTGCCCGGCTCCTCATGGCCACGCGGGGTGTCCAGGGAGGCACGCGGCGCGGGCGGCTGCGCGTTCTCGTCGCTCCAGCTGGGCACACGGGGCTGCGGGTTGCCGCCGGGCAGTTCGGCCCGCGGGCCGCCGCGCGGCGGCAGCTGCGGACGACGGCCTCGCTGGGCGTCGCCGTTGTCCCGGCGCTTGCCGCGCTGCGGGGACGAGGGTCCCTGCGGCCGGCTCTGTCCGCCGCCGGCCGGGCCACGCCCGCCACCGAAGATGTCCTGGTCCTGCGGCGCGTTCGCGCCCGCGGCCTGCGGGCCCTGCGAGGCACCGGGCGCCTGACCGGCACCGGCACCCGCGCCGGCCGGGGCGGGACGGCCCTGCTGGACGGGGCCCGCCGGGGACTGGGGCCCGCGCGCGCCGCCCGGCGCACCCGGGCGACCGCCCGCATCGCGCCCGGGCAGTGCGGCCCGCGGTCCCTGACCGGCTCCGAGCCGGCCGCCGCCCGCCGCACCGGCGCCGAGAGCACCGCCACCGCCGCCGAAGGCACCGCCCCCGGCGAGGGCGCCGCCACCCTGGCCACCGCGCCGGGCCGCCGCGACACCCGCGGCGGCCTGCGCCGCGGCCGGGCCGCCGCTGCCCGCGCCCGGCTGACCGGGCTTGGGCTGCGGCTTGCGCCCGCCCTGGGCGACGTCGACGGGCAGCATGACCAGCGCGGTCGTACCACCGGAGTCGGACGGACGCAGCTGGATGCGGATGCCGTGGCGCTGGGAGAGCCGGCCGACCACGAACAGACCCATGCGGCGGGAGACGGAGACGTCCACGGTCGGCGGCGAGGCGAGCCGCTCGTTGATCGCGGCGAGGTCCTCGGGCGAGAGGCCGATGCCGGTGTCGTGGATCTCGATCAGCACCCGGCCGTCGGGCAGCGCGTGACCGGTGACCTTGACCTTGGTCTGCGGGGAGGAGAACGAGGTCGCGTTCTCCAGCAGCTCGGCGAGCAGGTGCACGAGGTCGTTGACCACGCGGCCGGCGACCTCGGTGGTCGGCACGGAGGCCAGCTCGATGCGCTCGTACTGCTCCACCTCGGAGGCGGCGGCACGGAGCACGTCGACCAGCGGAACCGGACGGGTCCAGCGACGGCCGGGCTCCTCACCGGCGAGGACGAGGAGGTTCTCACCGTTACGGCGCATACGCGTGGCGAGGTGGTCGAGCTTGAACAGCGAGGACAGCTGGTCCGGGTCGGCCTCGCGGGACTCCAGTTCGGAGATCAGCGACAGCTGACGCTGGATGAGGCCCTGGGAGCGGCGCGAGAGGTTGGTGAACATCGCGTTGACGTTGCCCCGCAGCAGGGCCTGCTCGGCGGCGAGGCGGACCGCCTCGCGGTGCACGTCGTCGAAGGCCGCGGCCACCCGGCCGATCTCGTCCCGGGAGTGCACACCGACCGACTCCACCGAGGTGTCGACGTCCTGCGGGTCGGTCTCGGACAGCTGCTTGACCAGCTCGGGCAGACGGTCCTGGGCGACCTTGGTCGCGGTCTCCTCCAGGCGGCGCAGCGAGCGGATCATGGACCGGGCGACGACGAAGGCGCCGACCAGCGAGACACCGAGCACGAGCAGGATCACGATACCCGAGATGATCGCCTCGCGCTCCGACTCGTTGCGCAGCTCACGGGCCTGCTGCTCCATGTCCTCCAGCAGCTTGAGCTCGATGTTCTTCATCTGCTGGATCTTGGTGGAGCTCTCGTCCAGCCAGTCCTGGTACGACCGCTTCTTCAGTCCGGCGAGACCGCCCTCCTTGCCGAGGGCGCGGCCCGCGTACTGGTCGGACGTCTCGATGACCGGGTTGCCCTCGGAGATCGGCTTGAGGAGCTCCTCGGCGCCGTCGCCGTAGATGCTGGTGAAGCTGCGGATCTCGGACTTCTGGCTCTGGAGCGCCGACTGGGCGTAGAGCCGGTCGTTCTCCCTCAGGTCGGCCTTGGAGGTGTTGTTCGCGGGGAGTGCCGCCGCCAGGACCGCTCGCTGGATGGAGGCGTACTCCTTGGCCGAGGAGAAGGCCGACAGGGCGCGCGTGCGCTGGATCATGTCGGGGTTGCTGGTCGCCTCCGCCATGTCCTGGGAGAGGTCGAGCAGGTGGGTGATCAGCCGGTGGTAGGCCTCGACCGTCTGGGTGGAGTTCCCCTCGGACTGGTAGGCCGTGCTGCGGATCTTGTTCAGGTCGTTCAGGTCGCTCGCGAGGCCGACGAGGCTGTCACGGACACCGACGAGGTTGCCGTCCTTGCTGGCGGCGTCGATCTCCTCGGAGCTGTCGAGGAAGTTCTTCAGGGCCCGGTTGGTCTTCTCCCGGTCGCCCTTGACGGCGATCTCGCTGGACTTCGAGCCGTGCGCCAGGGGACCGGCGGACTTGTCGCGCTCCTCCTGGAGCGCGGCGGCCAGCTCGGTGGCCTGCTTGGTCATCTCCGTCAGCAGCTTCATGTTGTCGAGCTGCTGGATGTCGTCCAACGACTGGCTGATGCGCATCGCGCCCAGCGAGGTGGCCGCGACCACCGGGAGCGCGAGCAGTGACACCAGACGCGTGGAGATACGCCAGTTGCGCAGGGCAATGCGCGGGCCGGGGCCGGTCGAGCCCTTGGCCGGCTTGGCGGCCGCCTTGTCACCGGGGGCGGGCTTGGCCGCCGCCTGGCCGGGGCGACCAGCGTGGTCGGAGCTGTCGCCCGGCTGGGCCTGGCCCGGGTTCTGGGCGTGCTGGGGCGAGGAGCTGACGGCCTTGTGGCCAGTCCCGCCGTGCTCCGGCTCCGCCGAAGCGCTGCCATCCCTCTTGAAACGTCCCTGCACTAGCGTCGCAACCTCTGGACCAGGCACCCTCCGCGTGAACGGGTGGGCACGGTGTCGGCGTCATAGGGGCGCCCTGAATACGCCCCTGTGGTGGTCGTGAGTGACCGGCGCTGGTTCCCCCTTCTCGCCGTCACTCGGCGCTGGTGTGCGCCCCCTGTGCGCCGGCTCGATCCTGCGGCGGTCCGTGGAATTCCAGCACAGTGCCGGATCTCCAACAAGGCCCGAGGGTCAGGCCACGACATACGTGACAGCACGTGAGGGGCGAGTCACCGGACGTAGAAAGTGATCACCCGCAAAAACGGACGAATGTACTCGATTCACCGACGGGCGGAAGGTGTCCCAGTCGCCATGATCAGCAGCGGAATGATGGCTTCAGGGGGGCAATGTCGGTTTCGTCGGGGTGGTGTGCGAGCCGGAATTGACCGGTTTGACCCTTGATAAGTGAGCAAACTCACACGCTGATCATGGGCCCCACCCGGCCCGCCGGGGAATCGCATGTTTAGCCTGACGCTTTACAGAGAAGGCAAAACCGACAACCCGCGCCCTCGCAGGGCTTCTTGCAGCCTCCAGGCGCCCGGACACGACAGGGTCTCGTACAACCGTGAAGACGACGATGATGTTCCACAAGATCGCCAACCCGCGCCGCACGACGCTGGCCCACCTCGACGGCGCCGACGACCTGCAGACGCCGGAACAGCGGGAGCACGCCGTCGAGCTCCCCACCCAGACGGCCAACCCCCGGCGCACCGTCCTCATGGAGATCCCGGCCGCGGCCTCCGCCGCAGAGTAGTACGGCGGCCCGGCCGCCCGACGATGCGGGACGGCCGCACGGACACGTACGACCGGGACGGCCGCACGGACACGTACGACCAGGGCGGCCGCACGGACACACGGGCGCCCGCGCCACGGACCGACGCCCGGTGGGCCGCGGCGGTCATGCGCGAGGCGCCCGACGCGTACCGCGTTAGCCTGGAGCGTCAGACTCCAGCCAGCTCAGTCAAGGGGCCAAGCAACCCGTGCGCATCGCCAGGTTCTCCATCGACGGGAACGTCGCCTTCGGCGCGGTCGAGGGCGACCAGCCGGACCAGCTCGTCCTCGACATCATCAAGGGCATCCCGTTCGCGGACTTCGAGCTCTCCGGCACCAAGGTGCCCCTCAGCAAGGTGCGGCTGCTGCCGCCCGTACTCCCCAACAAGGTCGTCGCCTTCGGCCGCAACTACGCCGAGCACGCCCGCGAACTCGGCAACGAGGTGCCCGAGGCCCCGTTCGCCTTCTTCAAGCCGTCCACCTCGGTCATCGGCCCCGGCGACGCCATCCAGTACCCCTCCTTCTCCGAGGAACTGCACCACGAGGCCGAGCTCGCCGTCGTCATCGGCCGCATGTGCCGCGACGTCCCGCGCGAACGCGTCAAGGACGTGATCTTCGGCTACACCTGCGCCAACGACGTCACCGCCCGCGACGTGCAGCGCCGTGAGAAGCAGTGGGCCAGGGCCAAGGGCTTCGACTCCGCCTGCCCGCTGGGCCCCTGGGTGGAGACGGACATCGACATCGCCGCCGCGGCGGACCTGACCATCCAGCTCACGGTCAACGGCGGCCAGCGTCAGCTCGGCCGCACCAGCGAGATGATCCACTCCATCGAGGACCTGATCGTCAACATCTCCGAGGCCATGACGCTGCTCCCCGGCGACGTGATCCTCACGGGCACCCCGGCCGGCGTCGGACCCCTCAACGTCGGCGACGAGGTCGCCGTCACCATCGAAGGCATCGGCACTCTCACCAACAAGGTTGTCAAGCGTGGCTAGCGCACCCGGCTCCCCCGTACGCGTCCGTTTCTGCCCCTCGCCCACCGGTAACCCCCATGTGGGCCTGGTCCGCACCGCCCTGTTCAACTGGGCGTTCGCCCGGCACCACCAGGGCACGCTGGTCTTCCGCATCGAGGACACCGACGCGGCCCGCGACTCCGAGGAGTCGTACCAGCAGCTGCTCGACTCGATGCGCTGGCTGGGCTTCGACTGGGACGAGGGCCCCGAGGTCGGCGGCCCGCACGCGCCGTACCGCCAGTCGCAGCGCATGGACATCTACCAGGGCGTCGCCCAGAAGCTCCTCGACGCCGGCCACGCCTACCGCTGCTACTGCTCCCAGGAGGAGCTGGACACCCGCCGCGAGGCCGCCCGCGCCGCCGGCAAGCCGTCCGGCTACGACGGCCACTGCCGCGACCTGAGCGACGCCCAGGTCGAGGAGTACAAGGCCCAGGGCCGCGAGCCGATCGTCCGCTTCCGGATGCCCGACGAGACGATCACCTTCACGGACCTGGTCCGCGGTGAGATCACGTACCTCCCGGAGAACGTGCCGGACTACGGCATCGTCCGTGCCAACGGCGCCCCGCTCTACACGCTGGTCAACCCGGTCGACGACGCCCTGATGGAGATCACCCACGTCCTGCGTGGCGAGGACCTGCTCTCCTCCACCCCCCGCCAGATCGCCCTCTACAAGGCGCTGATCGAGCTGGGCGTCGCCAAGGAGATCCCGGCCTTCGGCCACCTGCCGTACGTGATGGGCGAGGGCAACAAGAAGCTCTCCAAGCGCGACCCGCAGTCCAGCCTGAACCTGTACCGGGAGCGCGGCTTCCTCCCCGAGGGCCTGCTCAACTACCTCTCGCTGCTCGGCTGGTCGCTCTCCGCCGACCAGGACATCTTCACGGTCGAGGAGATGGTCGCGGCCTTCGACGTCAGCGACGTCCAGCCCAACCCGGCCCGCTTCGACCTCAAGAAGTGCGAGGCGATCAACGCCGACCACATCCGCATGCTCGCGGTGAAGGACTTCACCGAGCGCTGCCGCCCGTGGCTGAAGGCCCCCGTCGCCCCCTGGGCGCCCGAGGACTTCGACGAGGCCAAGTGGCAGGCGATCGCGCCGCACGCGCAGACCCGCCTGAAGGTCCTCTCCGAGATCACCGACAACGTCGACTTCCTGTTCCTGCCGGAGCCGGTCTTCGACGAGGCGAGCTGGACCAAGGCCATGAAGGAGGGCTCGGACGCCCTCCTGCGCACGGCGCGCGAGAAGCTGGACGCGGCCGACTGGACGTCCCCGGAGTCCCTCAAGGAGGCCGTCCTGGCCGCCGGCGAGGTCCACGGCCTCAAGCTCGGCAAGGCTCAGGCCCCCGTCCGCGTCGCCGTCACCGGCCGCACGGTCGGCCTGCCCCTCTTCGAGTCCCTGGAGGTCCTGGGCAAGGAGAAGGCGCTGACCCGCATCGACGCGGCCCTGGCGAGGCTGACGGCCTGACGCACGCGCGCTGAGGGGCGGCCACCCGGGCATCCGGGTGGCCGCCCCTTCGCCGTTCCCCGTTTCCCCTTCGGACGGACGCGGGCCGCCCCACGGCGTTACCGTCGGATCATGAGCATTCGGGCCGTGGTCTGGGACGTCGACGACACCCTCTTCGACTACACCACCGCCGACCGCGAGGGCATGCGCGCCCACCTGGTGGCCGAGGGGCTGCTCGCCGGGTACGGGTCGGCGGAGGAAGCCCTCGTGCGCTGGCGGGAGATCACCGACCAGCAGTGGGCCCGGTTCGCGGCCGGCGAGGTCGACTTCGTCACACAGCGGCGCGACCGCGTCCGGGTCTTCCTGGGCCGGCCGGACCTCACGGACACCGAGGCCGACGACTGGTTCCAGCGCTACGTCAGCCACTACGAGGCCGCCTGGTCCCTCTTCCCCGACGTCCTGCCCGTCCTCGACGCCCTCGCCGCCAGCCACCGGCACGCCGTGCTCTCCAACTCCAGCCTGACCGTCCAGGACCGCAAGCTGCGCGTGCTCGGCGTGCACGACCGTTTCGAGGCCATCCTGTGCGCCGCCGAGCTGGGCGTCTCCAAGCCCGAGCCCGGCGCCTTCCTCGCGGCCTGCGACGCGCTCTCCCTCGCCCCGCGGGAGGTCGCCTACGTCGGCGACCACCCGGAGATCGACGGGCGCGGGGCCGCCGACGCCGGGCTGCTGTCGGTCTGGATCGATCGCGGCGGTGCCTACGCGACCCTCGACGCGCCCGCCGGACCACGCCGGATCGCGTCCCTCTCCGAACTGCCCGCGCTCCTCGGCGCCGATACTCGTTTTGGAGCCGCGTCCACCTTCGGGTAATGTTCTTCCTGCGCCGCCGGGGAGCGGGCCGAAAGGGCCGGGAACCGGAAGCGCAACGCTAGAACAAAATCCCCCCAGGGGCTTGCGTTCCAGTGGCCTATGGTGTAATTGGCAGCACGACTGATTCTGGTTCAGTTAGTCTTGGTTCGAGTCCAGGTAGGCCAGCTCGCAGAGCTTATCTGCATCGCGGATCACATCCGCAAAGCCCCCGTTGTGTAGCGGCCTAGCACGCCGCCCTCTCAAGGCGGTAGCGCCGGTTCGAATCCGGTCGGGGGTACAGATCCTTCCCGCGAGGACAGTCAGGGTAGCTCCCGCTGACTTCGCGTGGACAACATCCGGCTACCGCCGGGTGAGGATCGCTAGGGCCCCCGTTGTGTAGCGGCCTAGCACGCCGCCCTCTCAAGGCGGTAGCGCCGGTTCGAATCCGGTCGGGGGTACTGACTGGTCTAAACCATCATTGGTCTATGGTGTAATTGGCAGCACGACTGATTCTGGTTCAGTTAGTCTTGGTTCGAGTCCAGGTAGACCAGCTCGGACCTGCGGAAACGCAGAGTCCTCGCCCCCGTTGTGTAGCGGCCTAGCACGCCGCCCTCTCAAGGCGGTAGCGCCGGTTCGAATCCGGTCGGGGGTACGAGTCCCAAGGGGGCTCCCGCTCAGGCGGGAGCCCCCTTCGGCGTTCACCCGGCCACCGTACGAGGCACCACCCCGAGCATCAACTCCCCGTACGGCGCGGTCAGTCCGGCAGCCGGAAGCTCTCCGCGTACGCCCACTCGCCCGACGTGTTCAGACGGGCTTCGCCCGAGACGGCGTGAGCACGGGGCGCGAGGACGGGGTGGGCCTGCCGCGGCGTTGAGGCGGGCCCGCTCCCGGTCGGGCACGCGAGGCGGTCAGCCCGTACGGCGCAGGGCCTCGGAGAGACGGCCTGCGGCGTCGATGACGGCCTGGGCGTGCATACGGCCCGGGTGGCGCGTCAGGCGCTCGATGGGGCCCGAGACGGACACGGCGGCCACCACGCGGTTGGAGGGGCCGCGCACGGGCGCGGAGACGGACGCGACGCCCGGCTCCCGCTCGCCGATGGACTGGGCCCAGCCGCGGCGCCGCACGCCGGACAGGGCCGTCGCCGTGAAGCGGGCGCCCTGCAGGCCGCGGTGCAGGCGCTCGGGCTCCTCCCACGCCATCAGGATCTGCGCCGAGGAGCCGGCCTTCATCGTGAGCGTGGAACCGACCGGGACCGTGTCCCTCAGGCCCGACAGCCGCTCGGCCGCGGCCACACAGATGCGCATGTCGCCCTGGCGGCGGTAGAGCTGGGCGCTCTCGCCCGTGACGTCCCGGAGGTGGGTGAGCACCGGGCCCGCCGTGGCGAGGAGACGGTCCTCGCCGGCCGCGGCGGCCAGTTCGGCCAGGCGAGGGCCGAGAATGAAGCGACCCTGCATGTCGCGCGCCACCATGCGGTGGTGTTCCAGCGCCACGGCCAGGCGGTGGGCCGTGGGTCGTGCCAGTCCGGTCGCACCGACCAACCCCGCGAGGGTGGCCGGACCGGACTCCAGAGCGCTCAGGACGAGGGCCGCCTTGTCCAGAACGCCGACGCCGCTACTGTTGTCCATGCAACGATACTCCCGTCTCACTCTGTGAAACGCAAGTTCAATTTTCCGCGGAACGCGCCACCCTTGAGGGCACGAAGTCACAACGGCCCGTGACGAAAGGGCCTGGTGGCGGGCGCCCGGAAACAGGGGTGAGGGCGCCGCCTCCTCAAGATCTCTAGTTGGGTCGGCGCGTTGTCGCCGGCCGGAGGGAAAGCGATGGGTAGGACACTCGCGGAGAAGGTCTGGGACGACCACGTCGTCCGGCGCGCCGAAGGCGAGCCCGACCTCCTCTTCATCGATCTGCACCTGCTGCACGAGGTGACCAGCCCGCAGGCCTTCGACGGTCTCCGCAAGAGCGGCCGCCCGGTGCGCCGGCTCGACCTGACCATCGCGACCGAGGACCACAACACCCCGACGCTCGACATCGACAAGCCCATCGCGGACCCGGTCTCCCGGGCCCAGCTGGAGACGCTGCGCAAGAACTGCGCCGACTTCGGCGTCCGGCTGCACCCGCTGGGCGACGTCGAGCAGGGCGTCGTGCACGTCGTGGGCCCGCAGCTGGGCCTGACCCAGCCCGGCACCACCGTGGTCTGCGGCGACTCGCACACCTCCACGCACGGCGCGTTCGGCGCGCTGGCGTTCGGCATCGGCACGTCCCAGGTCGAGCACGTGCTGGCCACCCAGACGCTGCCCATGGCCCGCCCGAAGACCATGGCGATCACCGTCAACGGCGAACTGCCCGACGGTGTCACGGCCAAGGACCTGATCCTGGCGATCATCGCCAGGATCGGCACGGGCGGCGGCCAGGGCTACATCCTGGAGTACCGCGGCGAGGCCATCGAGAAGCTCTCGATGGAGGCCCGCATGACCATCTGCAACATGTCGATCGAGGCCGGCGCCCGCGCGGGCATGATCGCCCCCGACGAGACCACCTTCGCCTACCTCCAGGGCCGCCCGCACGCACCCGAGGGCGCGGACTGGGACGCGGCGGTCGAGTACTGGAAGACGCTGCGCACGGACGACGACGCCGAGTTCGACGCCGAGGTGGTCATCGAGGCCGCCGAGCTCTCCCCGTTCGTCACCTGGGGCACCAACCCGGGCCAGGGCGCGCCGCTTTCCGCGGCCGTCCCCGACCCGGCTTCGTACGAAGACGCCTCGGAGCGCTTCGCCGCGGAAAAGGCCCTGGAGTACATGGGGTTGGAGGCCGGGCAGCCGCTGCGCTCCATCAAGGTGGACACCGTCTTCGTAGGTTCGTGCACCAACGGCCGCATCGAGGACCTGCGCGCCGCGGCCGAGATCGTGAAGGACCGCAAAGTCGCCGACGGCGTACGGATGCTGGTCGTCCCCGGCTCCGCGCGCGTGGGTCTGCAGGCCGTCTCCGAGGGCCTGGACGTGGTCTTCAAGGAGGCCGGCGCCGAGTGGCGGCACGCGGGCTGCTCGATGTGTCTGGGCATGAACCCGGACCAGCTGGCCCCGGGCGAGCGCTCCGCGTCCACCTCCAACCGCAACTTCGAGGGGCGGCAGGGCAAGGGAGGCCGCACCCACCTGGTGTCGCCGCAGGTCGCGGCCGCCACGGCGGTCCTGGGGCACCTGGCCTCCCCGGCCGACCTGTCCGCCGCCGACGTCCCCACGCCCGCTGGAGTCTGAGAGTCATGGAAGCGTTCACCAAGCACACCGGCCGGGCCGTCCCGCTGCGCCGCAGCAACGTCGACACCGACCAGATCATCCCCGCCCACTGGCTCAAGAAGGTCACGCGGGACGGGTTCGAGGACGGGCTGTTCGAGGCCTGGCGCAAGGACCCGGAGTTCGTGCTCAACCGGCCCGAGCGCCAGGGTGCCACGGTGCTGGTCGCCGGCCCCGACTTCGGCACCGGCTCCTCGCGCGAGCACGCCGTCTGGGCGCTGCAGAACTACGGCTTCAAAACGGTGATCTCCTCCCGCTTCGCCGACATCTTCCGCGGCAACTCGCTGAAGAACGGTCTGCTCACGGTGGTCCTCGACCAGAAGGTCGTGGACGCGCTGTGGGAGATCACGGAGAAGGACCCCCAGGCCGAGATCACGGTCGACCTGGAGGCCCGCGAGGTCCGTGCCGAGGGCGTCACCGCCGCCTTCGAGCTGGACGAGAACTCGCGCTGGCGGCTGCTGAACGGGCTGGACGACATCTCGATCACCCTCCAGAACGAGGCCGACATCGCCGCCTACGAGGCGAAGCGTCCGTCGTTCAAGCCGCAGACGCTCCAGGTCTGATCCCCGGCCCCCGTCCGGGGGCGGCACAAGGTCGAGTTTCGGCCACCCAGCACACCCGCTGTACCCCCGATCGGCCCGATCGGGGGTACAGCCGTGTCTGGGCCCGGATGCGGGTGCGTGTGACGGCCGGGATCGACAACTTCCCACGTTAGAGGCGTGGTTGCCGGGGTACATGAGTCGTCGGGGCGAGGTGTGCGCGGGTGCCCGGAAGGCCGTTCGGGGCCGCAGTTGCCCCCTGCGCAGGCGACAACTCGCCCCAGATGGCACAATCTGTGCATGGAACACGACGGCCAACTCGAGCTCTATACGGCGGTCGCGGTCCGGCTCAAAGAAGCGCACACAAGAGTGCGTGCACTGCAAGTCCCGGAGGGCGTACGGATGGCGCTGACCCGGAAGCTGCTGGTCATTACGGCCGCGGCCAAACACGATCTCGCCGGTGCGGCAAGGCGCCTGGAGCGGTTCACCGCCGATCTCGACGCGGGGCGATTCCCCGAAGAGGAAGGCTGAACAGGCCGGGACGGCCCGAGTCCGTTGCGGCACAAGGGTGATTAGCCCGTTTCGTGTTTGATTTGCGGTATATATCTGCCTAACGTGCGAAAAAGCTTGAACACATTCGTTCTGGCGATGTCTCCGAAGGGGAAGACGTGAACAAGGCGCAGCTCGTAGAAGCGATCGCCGACAAGCTGGGTGGCCGGCAGCAGGCCGCCGACGCTGTCGACGCGGTCCTGGACGCCCTCGTCCGTGCGGTGGTCGCGGGCGACCGGGTCTCGGTCACCGGCTTCGGTTCCTTCGAGAAGGTCGACCGTCCGGCCCGCTACGCCCGCAACCCCCAGACGGGCGAGCGGGTTCGGGTCAAGAAGACCTCGGTGCCGCGCTTCCGTGCGGGTCAGGGCTTCAAGGACCTGGTGAGCGGCTCGAAGAAGCTCCCGAAGAACGACATCGCGGTCAAGAAGGCCCCCAAGGGCAGCCTGTCCGGCCCCACGCCCACCATCTCCAAGGCCGCGGGCAAGAAGGCGGCCGCCAAGAAGGCCACGGGCGCCGCCAAGAAGACCACGGGCAAGAAGACGGCCGCGGCGGCGAAGAAGTCGACCGCGAAGAAGACGGCGGGCGCGGCGACGGCGCAGAAGTCCACCGCCAAGAAGTCCACCGCCAAGACCACCACGGCGGCCGCGAAGAAGACCACGGCCAAGAAGGCCCCGGCGAAGAAGGCGACGGCCAAGAAGGCCCCCGCCAAGAAGTCGACGGCTCGCAAGACCACCGCCAAGAAGGCCACCGCCCGCAAGAAGTAGCGGCAAGCAGCAGGCGAACGGGCACAGGGCACTCACGCGCCGGGCCGGACTCCCTCTCGGAGTCCGGCCCGCGGCGTGTCGGTACGCTCGTGGAACCCCCGCGGACCGGAAGGCCCCGGTGGAACAGAGTGTCCGGGGCCAGAGCGGCTGGAGCTGGAGGGCCGGAGCGTCTGGAGGGGTCAGAACGTCTGGAGGGTCACCAGCGTGATCCGGCGGTCCGCGTCCGCGCCCTCGGTCTCGATCCGCACCCGCTGCCCCGGTCGCAGCAGTCTCAGGCCCCCCGCGTCGAACGCCGCCGCGTCGAAGGGCACGGGCGTGCCGTCGTCGAGCAGCACCTGTCCGCTGCGGCTCTCGGGGTCGTACGTGTATGCGGTCGCCTGCATGCCGGAAGCCTACTGCCGGGGGATGAGCAGCCGCGCCGCCACGGCGGCCGTATGGGGCCCCACCCCCAGCGCGAGAGCGCTGCGCAGGTCGTCGCCGGTGTCGACGTCCTGCCGTACGGAACGCACCGCGTCGAGGCTGAGCTCCACCGCGCCGGAGGCCCGGTGCCGGGCCCGGGAATCCGTACCGAAAGCGGGGGCCAATTCACGGCCCGGTGCCACAGCCAGCAGGGTCGTGCCGATTCCGGCCGCGTCCGGCAGGAAAGCGCGCGGGAATTGCGCGGCCGCCGACAGGACCCGCGCCAATTCCGCGGGCCGCAGCGCGGGAAGATCGGCGTTGAGGGCGGCCACGGGAATGTCGGAACGCACCGCCCGAACGGCCGTCGCCCCGTGTGCCAGCGCGGCGTTCAGACCGCCGCCCGGCTCGTCCCGAACGACCCCGGCGCCCAGTTTCGCCAGCTCCCGCCCCGCCCGGGCGTCGTCCGTGACGACTGCCACATCCGCCACCGACGGACAGGCCAGCGCGGCCGCCACCGTGTCCTGTGCGAACGCCAGCGCGAGGCCCGGCCGCACCCCGTCGTCCGCGGTGTCCGACAGCCTGCTCTTGGCCCGGGCGAGGGGCTTCACGGGTACGACCAAGGTCCACTGCACGAGCGTTCCGTCCTTCTCTCGTCGCTGACATTGTCACCTGGGCGATCTGGCGATTCACTCGCCGGGGCGTACGGTGTTCTCGACAGACGGGCGGCCCGGGGCGACACTTGTCCGGCCCCAGGCCCTGGAGAAAGGTGTCCGCGTGCCCCGCCGCAGAATCGGCTTCTGGTACCGCTTCGCCGCGGTGATCTGCAAACCGCCGCTGGTGGTTCTGCTCAAGCGGGACTGGCGGGGAATGGAGAACATGCCGGCCGACGGTGGATTTATCACCGCCGTGAACCATAATTCGCACGTCGACCCCTTCGCGTACGCGCACTACCAATACAACACCGGGCGCGTGCCGCGTTTCCTGGCGAAGAGCGGCCTTTTCAAGAAGGGATTCGTCGGTGCCGCGATGCGGGGCACCGGGCAGATCCCCGTCTACCGCGAGAGCACGGACGCGCTCAGCGCCTTCCGGGCCGCGATCGACGCCGTGGAGCGCGGCGAGTGCGTCGCCTTCTACCCGGAGGGCACTCTCACCCGCGACCCGGACGGCTGGCCGATGACCGCGAAGACCGGTGCCGCACGCGTCGCCCTGCAGACCAAGTGCCCGGTGATCCCCGTCGCCCAGTGGGGCTGCAACGAACTGCTGCCGCCCTACAGCAAGAAGCCCAGGCTCCTGCCGCGCAAGACCCACCGCGTGCTGGCGGGCCCGGCGGTCGACCTGTCGCGGTTCTACGACAGGGAGATGACCGCGGAGCTGCTGAGGGAGGCCACGGAGGTCATCATGGCCGCCGTCACCCGCCAGCTGGAGGAGATCCGCGGCGAGAAGGCGCCCGCGACCCCCTACGACCCGCGCCGGGAGCGGATCGAGCAGCGGCGCCGGACGCAGGCGCAGGCGCAGGCCCAGGCATCGGCGCAGGGGCAGCAGGCAGAAGGGCGGAGCGCATGAGCAGGCCCGTCAAGGCGGCCGTCTTCGGCACCGGATCGTGGGGCACCGCCTTCGGCATGGTCCTCGCCGACGCGGGGTGCGACGTCACCCTGTGGGGGCGCCGCGCCGAACTCGCCGAGGCGGTCAACTCCACCCGGACCAACCCGGACTACCTGCCCGGCGTGGAACTCCCCGCCACCCTGCGGGCCACCACCGACGCCGCGGAGGCGGCGCACGACGCGGACTTCACCGTCCTCGCCGTGCCCTCCCAGACACTGCGCGCCAACCTCGCCGACTGGACGCCGCTGCTGGCGCCCGGCACGGTCCTGGTGTCGCTGATGAAGGGCGTCGAACTCGGCTCCACGATGCGGATGAGCGAGGTGATCGAGGACGTCGCCAAGGTCGGCGCCGAGCGCATCGCCGTGGTCACCGGGCCCAACCTGGCCCGGGAGATCGCCGCCCGCAGGCCGGCCGCCGCCGTGGTCGCCTGCCCCGACGAGGCCGTCGCCCAGCGCCTCCAGACCGCCTGCCACACGCCGTACTTCCGCCCGTACACCAACACCGACGTCGTCGGCTGCGAGCTCGGCGGCGCCGTGAAGAACGTGATCGGGCTGGCCGTCGGCATCGCGGACGGCATGGGGCTCGGCGACAACGCCAAGGGGTCGCTCATCACCCGCGGCCTCGCCGAGACCACGCGTCTCGGGGTCGCCCTCGGCGCCGACCCGTTGACCTTCTCGGGACTGGCCGGGCTCGGCGACCTGGTGGCCACCTGCTCCTCGCCGCTGTCCCGCAACCACACCTTCGGCACCAACCTCGGCAAGGGCATGACCCTGGCGGAGACCATCGCGGTCACCAGGCAGACCGCCGAGGGCGTCAAGTCCTGCGAGTCGGTGCTGGATCTGGCCCGCCGGCACGGTGTCGACATGCCGATCACCGAGACGGTCGTCGCCATCGTGCACGAGGGCAAGTCCCCGGTGGCCGCGGTGAAGGAGCTGATGTCGCGCAGCGCGAAGCCCGAACGACGCTGAGCGACGACGGGACGGCACGCGGGTGCCACCCGCGCCACGCGGCCCGGCCGACGCTGTCTCGCGGCCCTACGGGCGGGTACTCTCAACGCGATATGAGCACCGAGAACCTCCCCCAGAGCCCCGAGCAGAGCCCGGAGCAGCCGCCCCGCAAGCCGCGTGTGGCCGTCGTCTTCGGCGGGCGCAGCTCCGAACACGGGATCTCCGTGGTCACCGCCGGCGCCGTCCTCGCGGCCATCGACCGGACGAAGTACGACGTCCTGCCGATCGGCATCACCCGGGACGGCCGCTGGGCCCTCACCGCCGACGAGCCGGAGCGCATGGCGATCACCGAACGCCGTACGCCCGACGTCGAGGAACTGGCCGAGTCGACCGAGGGCGGCGTGGTGCTGCCCGTCGACCCCGCCAACCGCGAGGTCGTCTACAGCGAGCCCGGCTCGGTGCCCAAGGCGCTCGGCGAGGTCGACGTCGTCTTCCCCGTGCTGCACGGCCCGTACGGCGAGGACGGCACCCTCCAGGGCATGCTGGAGCTCTCCGGGGTGCCCTACGTCGGCTCGGGAGTGCTCGCCTCGGCCGTCGGCCAGGACAAGGAGTACATGAAGCGGGTGTTCACCTCCTACGGGCTGAAGGTCGGCCCGTACGTGGTGATCCGTCCGCGCGAGTGGGAGCAGGACCGTTCCGGCGCCCGCAGGAAGATCGTGGACTTCGCCGGCGAGCACGGCTGGCCGCTGTTCGTGAAGCCCGCGCGCGCGGGTTCCTCGATCGGCATCACCAAGGTCGACGACCTCGCCGGACTGGACGAGGCGATCGAGGAGGCCCGGCGCCACGACCCGAAGATCCTCGTCGAGGCGGCGCTCACCGGCCGGGAGATCGAGTGCGGGGTGCTGGAGTTCGAGGAGGGCCCCCGGGCCTCCGTCCCCGCCGAGATCCCGCCGCCCTCGGCGCACGCGTACTACGACTTCGAGGCCAAGTACATCGACTCCACGCCCGGCGTCGTGCCCGCCCCGCTCACGCCCGAGGAGACCGCCGAGGTCCAGCGGCTGGCGGTCGAGGCGTTCGACGCGGCCTCCTGCGAGGGGCTGGTGCGCGCGGACTTCTTCCTCACCGAGGACGACGAGTTCGTGATCAACGAGATCAACACCATGCCCGGCTTCACGCCGATCTCCATGTACCCGCAGATGTGGCAGGCGAGCGGTGTCGGTTACGCGGAACTGGTGGACCGGCTGGTCCAGGCGGCGCTGCGGCGGTCCACGGGGCTGCGCTGACGTTCCGTTCCGCACGGACGGCCCGGAAGGCGATCCCCTCGGGGATCGCCTTCCGCGCGACCGGTGGGAAACCGCGGCTCCTGAGCGGATCGCCGTACCCCGCGGCACAGTATGATCAGCGGGTTTCCCCAGCCCGCCGTCCGTCCGCGGCAGCGCCTCGTCCAGGGTTCCGGCACAGCTTGGTGACCAACGCGTCCGGGCCGGGAACCGCCGCCGACTCGCTGTCGTCTGCTGAGGGAGCGGCCCGCGGCGGCGGTCAGCGGTGCGAGAGCGAGCGGGCGGAAGAGGGCTAGAGATGGACGACCGGGCAGGTCAGAGTGCGGGTGATGCCGTCCACCTGCTGGACCTTGGCGACCACCATGCGACCCAGTTCGTCGACGGTTTCGGACTGGGCCCGGACGATGACGTCGTAGGGTCCCGTCACGTCCTCGGCCTGGATCACTCCAGGGATCTTGCTGATCGTCTCGGCGACGGTCGACGCCTTGCCGACCTCCGTCTGGATCAGGATGTACGCCTGTACCACGGAACCTCCAGGGCGGCCACGAGGATCATGTGGGGAAAAGGAACGCCACGGTATCGCGTCGCCGCGCTTCGCGGGGAGACCCGCGGAGCGTGTGGCCCGCGTGCCGGGGTGCGGCGCGGACACGAGTTGACGATCACGCCGACCGCGGAGGCGGTCATTTCGACCGTAACCAGGACAGAGATGCCACGCGACCGGGCACGGACAGGGACAGAAGGGGAGTCAAGGCAATGAAGGGCACTGTTGGTGAGCTCGGGGAGTTCGGGCTCATCAGGGAGCTCACCTCCCGTCTCACCTCCACTCCGGCGGTCCGGGTCGGCCCCGGCGACGACGCCGCGGTGGTGGCCGCGCCCGACCGCCGGGTGGTGGCCAGCACCGACATCCTCGTCGAGGGGCGGCACTTCCGCCGCGACTGGTCCACCGCGTACGACGTGGGCCGCAAGGCGGCGGCACAGAACCTGGCGGACATCGCCGCCATGGGCGCGGTGCCCACCGCGCTGCTGCTCGGCCTCGTGGTGCCCGCCGAACTGCCGGTGACCTGGCCGACCGAGCTGATGGACGGGCTGCGCGACGAGTGCCAGGTCGCCGGTGCCTCGGTGGTCGGCGGCGACGTGGTGCGCGGCGACACCATCACCGTGTCCATCACCGCCCTCGGTGACCTGCGCAACCAGGAGCCCGTGACCCGGGCCGGCGCGCAGCCCGGCGACCTCGTCGCGGTGACCGGCTGGCTCGGCTGGTCCGCGGCCGGGTTCGCCGTGCTGTCCCGCGGCTTCCGCTCGCCGCGCGCCTTCGTCGAGGCGCACCGTCGCCCGGAGCCGCCGTACCACGCGGGGCCGGCCGCCGCGGGTCTCGGCGCCACCGCGATGTGCGACGTGAGCGACGGGCTGATCGCCGACCTGGGCCACATCGCCGAGGCCAGCAAGGTCAGGATCGACATCCGCTCCGGCCAGATCGACATCCCGACCCAGATGAACGACATCGGCCAGGCCGTCGGCGTGGACCCCATGCAGTGGGTGCTCACCGGGGGTGAGGACCACGCGATCGTGGCCACCTTCCCGCCGGACGTGAAACTGCCCGCCCGCTGGAAGGTCATCGGTGAGGTCCTCAATCCGTCGGCCCTGCCCCAGGTGACCGTCGACGGGGCGCCGTGGACCAGCAAGGGCGGCTGGGACCACTTCGGGGACGTGGAGTCATGAGGCTTCCCCCGGTCCTCACCGTGGCCGGCTCCGACTCCGGCGGCGGCGCCGGCATCCAGGCCGACCTGAAGACGATGCTCGCCCTCGGCACCCACGGCATGAGTGTGCTCACCGCGGTGACCGCGCAGAACTCCCTCGGCGTGCGGGGTGCCTGGGAGCTGCCCGTGGAGGCGGTGCGGGCCCAGTACCGCAGCGTCGTGGACGACATCGGCGTCCAGGCGGTCAAGACCGGGATGCTCTCCTCCGCGGAACTCGTCGAGACGGTCGCCGAATTGATCGGCGGCACCGACGCCCCGGCCGTCGTCGACCCGGTGGGCGTCTCCAAGCACGGCGACGCGCTGCTCGCCGCCTCCGCCCTGGACTCGGTGCGCACCAAGCTGCTCCCGGTGGCGACCGTCGCCACGCCGAACCTCGACGAGGTCGCCCAACTCACCGGCGTACGGGTCGAGGCGGAGACCGATCTGCGCCGGGCCGCGGCGGCCGTACTGGAGTACGGGCCGCGCTGGGTGCTGATCAAGGGCGGCCATCTGCGCGGTGACGCCGTGGACCTGCTCACCGACGGCTGTGAGGAGCACTGGTTGCGCGCCCCGCGTCTCGACAACCGGCACACCCACGGCACGGGCTGCACCCTCGCGTCGGCCGTCGCCTGCGGGCTGGCGAAGGGACGGTCGGTGCCGGAGGCGGTGACGGCGGCCAAGGAGTACGTCACCGGGGCGATAGCGGCCGGCTTCCCGCTCGGCGGCGGCATCGGGCCGGTGGACCACGGCTGGGCACTCGGACGGGACGTTCCCTGAGCCCGACGCCCCCGGCGGCCGGTGACGTCCGCCGGGGCGAGCCCGCGGGCCTGTTCCAGGGGAACCGCACACCGCGCGCACCACTTCGGCGGCCCCGGGTCCGGCGCCGCCGCGGACGGTCAACCGCCCGTCCGGCTCGCCCGGGGGTCCGAGGGCACCGAAGCGTGCTCCCGGCGTCCGGGCACGGCAAAAAGCCGGCCCACCCGAGGTGGACCGGCTTCGTGCAGCGGACCAGGCAGTGGCCGCGCGCTCAGCTGACGCGTCAGCGCGAGACCTTGCCGGCCTTGATGCACGAGGTGCAAGCGTTCACGCGCTTCGGCGTCCCGCCGACCACGGTACGCACACGCTGGATGTTCGGGTTCCAGCGACGGGACGTACGGCGGTGCGAGTGCGAGATGTTGTTGCCGAAGCCCGGCCCCTTGCCGCAGACGTCGCAGTTGGCAGCCACGGGTCACTCCAAAGACTTCAGATGCACTTACGGTTGATCCCGGCATGCCGGGACCAGGTCTCGGACCAATGAACGGTCCGGGATCTGAGTGGCGGTGCCAGGGGGGATAGCCCGATCGGGATCGGGCAACCGGAGCAGCATACAACGGCTGCTCCCGTACAACGAAACTACCACGGCAGCTCAGCGGTCCGTCCCCGGCCCTCTTCCGGTGGGCCCCCTCCCAAGGTCTACGCTGCCTGCCACGTCCAGCAGCTCAAGGAGGCGCAGGTGGCGCAGGTGCCGCAGAGGTTCTTCGACGCTCTGGCGGTGCGTACCTGGTGCGGTCTGTCGCTGCGTGCGCTGGGGCAGGTGCGCGAGGAGATCGACGCCATCAACGTCTACCCCGTCGCGGACGGGGACACCGGCACGAACCTCTACCTGACCCTGGAGTCGGCCGTCGCGGCGGTGGAGGCGGTGTTCGCGGCGCACGAGGTGGACGCCGGGACGCCGGGGGGCGACGGCCCCTCACTGGCCGATGCCGTGGGCGCGATGGCGCACGGGGCGCTGATCGGCGCGCGGGGCAACTCCGGGACGATCCTCGCGCAGCTGCTGCGGGGCATGGCCCAGGTGCTCACCGCGCGGGGTGAGCCCGCTCACACCGACGGCCCGGCCCTGCGGCTGGCCCTGCGGCACGCGGCCGAGTCCGCCCGGCAGGCCGTGGCCCACCCGGTCGAGGGCACCGTCCTGACCGTCGCCTCGGCCGCCGCCGACGCGGCCGACAGTGCGGAGGGCGACTGCGCGGCGGTGGCCCGCGCGGCCCATGAGGGCGCCCGTGCGGCACTCGCCGCGACCCCGGGCCAACTGGCCGTCCTGGAGCGCGCCGGAGTGGTCGACGCCGGCGGGCACGGTCTCGTGACGGTCCTCGCGGCCCTGGTGGAGACGTTCACCGGCCGGACGTCGGCGCCGGGAGCGGCCGTCGTGCCGCACGCGCGCGTGGAGCCCGGCCGCGGGGGGCGCGCGGGGGAGTGCGCCGAGGCGGAGGACGGCGAGGACCGCGCGGGGGAGTGCGCCGTCGCGGGGAGCGGTGGGGAGCGCGCGGGGGAGGGCGCCGTGGCGGACGGCGGCGCCCACGGCCCCGCCTTCGAGGTGATCTACCTCCTGGAGGCCGACGACACGGCCGTGGCACGACTGCGGCAGCGGCTCGACACCCTCGGTGACTCGCTGGTCGTGGTCGGCGGCGACGGACTGTGGAACGTCCACGTCCACGTCGACGACGCGGGCGCCGCCGTGGAGGCGGGCGTCGAGGCCGGGCGGCCGTACCGGATCCGCATCACGCACTTCGGGCACGGCGACGTCCACAGCACCAGGACCGGGCGCCCGCCCCAGGAGCGGACCCAGCGCGCCGTGGTGGCCGTCGTCCCCGGCGAGGGCCTGGCCGGGCTGTACGCCGAGGCGGGGGCGACCCCCGTGCTCGCCCGCCCGGGGGAGTCGCCCGCGAGCGGGGAGCTCGTGCAGGCCGTCCGCCGGGCGCACGCGCGCGAGGTCGTGCTGCTGCCCAACGACGCGGAGCTGCGGCACACCGCCGCCGCGGCGGCGGAGCAGGCCCGCGCCGAAGGCATCCGGGTCGCCCTGATCCCGACCCGTTCCGCGGTCCAGGGCATCGCCGCGCTCGCCGTGCACGAACCCGGGCGGCGCTTCGACGAGGACGTGGTGGCGATGACCTCGGCGGCCGGCGCGACCCGCCACGCCGAGGTCATCGTCGCCGAACACCGGTCCTGGACCACGGCCGGCATCTGCCAGGCGGGTGACGTGCTCGGCCTCATCGACGGCGACGTGGCCGTGATCGGCGCGGACGTCACGGAGGTCGCCGCGACCGTCCTGGACCGCATGCTCGCGGCCGGCGGCGAGCTGGTCACCCTCGTCCTCGGTGACGAGGCCCCCGAGACCGTCGCCGGGCACCTGGAGGCCCGCGTCCGCGAGGCGTACCTCGCCGTCGACACGGTGGTCCACCGGGGCGGACGACAGGGGGCGCTGCTGCTGGTCGGCGTCGAGTAGCGCGGGCCTGCCCGGCGCGGTACGGCACGGGCTCGCGGGGCGTTTTCCGGGGCTTCCCGGGAGGCGTGGGGCCATTGTCAGTGGCGTGGTGTGCAATGGATCCCGTGCCCGCACTGCAAGAACCCCTGAAGAAGGTGCTCGGCCCCGCCACCGCGAAGGTGATGGCCGAGCACCTCGGCCTGCACACCGTCGGCGACCTCCTCCACCACTACCCCCGCAGATACGAGGAGCGCGGTCAGCTCACCCACCTCGCCGACCTGCCCATGGACGAGCACGTCACGGTGGTGGCCCAGGTCGCCGACGCCCGCCTGCACACCTTCGCCTCGCCGAAGGCACCGCGCGGCAAGGGACAGCGCCTCGAGGTGACCATCACGGACGGCAGCGGCCGCCTCCAGCTGGTCTTCTTCGGCCACGGCGTCCACAAGCCCCACAAGGAACTCCTGCCGGGCACGCGCGCGATGTTCTCTGGCAAGGTCTCCGTCTTCAACCGCCGACTGCAACTGGCCCACCCGGCGTACGAGTTGCTGCGCGGCGACGGGGGCGAGGACGGGACCGGCAGCGTCGAGTCGTGGGCGGGCGCGCTCATCCCCCTCTACCCGGCCACCGCCAAGCTGGAGTCCTGGAAGATCGGCAAGGCGATCCAGACGGTGCTGCCCAGCGCGCAGGAGGCCGTCGACCCCCTCCCCGCCTCCCTGCGCGAGGGCCGTGGCCTGGTCCCCCTCCCCGAAGCCCTCCTGAAGATCCACCGTCCGCACACCAAGGCGGACATCGAGGACGCCCGTGCCCGCCTGAAGTGGGACGAGGCCTTCGTCCTCCAGGTCGCCCTGGCCCGCCGCCGCCACGCCGAGACCCAACTCCCCGCCGTCCCCAGGAAGCCGAGCCCGGACGGCCTGCTCACGGCCTTCGACGACCGCCTCCCCTTCACCCTCACCGACGGACAGCGGAAGGTCTCCCGCGAGATCTTCGACGACCTCGCCACGGACCACCCGATGCACCGGCTGCTGCAGGGGGAGGTCGGCAGCGGCAAGACGCTGGTGGCCCTGCGCGCCATGCTCGCCGTCGTCGACGCCGGCGGGCAGGCCGTGATGCTGGCGCCCACCGAGGTGCTCGCCCAGCAGCACCACCGTTCGGTCGTCGAGATGATGGGGGAGCTGGCCAGTTGGGGGCTGTGGCGCGAAGCGCCTCCGCAGGAGGGCGGTGGTGGGCGACGGGAGGGCGGCATGCCGGGCGGCGCCGAGCACGCCACCAAGGTGGTCCTGCTCACCGGGTCGATGGGCGCCGCCGCCCGCCGTCAAGCCCTGCTCGACCTGGCCACCGGAGAGGCCGGCATCGTCATCGGCACGCACGCGCTGATCGAGGACAAGGTCCAGTTCCACGACCTCGGCCTGGTCGTCGTCGACGAACAGCACCGCTTCGGCGTGGAACAGCGCGACGCCCTGCGGAGCAAGGGAAAACAACCCCCGCACCTGCTCGTCATGACCGCCACGCCGATCCCGCGCACCGTCGCCATGACCGTCTTCGGCGACCTGGAGACCTCCGTCCTGGACCAGTTGCCGGCCGGGCGCTCCCCGATCGCCAGCCACGTCGTCCCGGCCGCCGACAAACCGCACTTCCTCGCACGGGCCTGGGAACGGGTGCGTGAGGAGGTCGCGGGCGGCCACCAGGCGTACGTCGTCTGCCCGCGCATCGGGGACGAGGACGACGACCCGAAGAGGAACTCCAAGCAGGCCAAGCCCTCCGGCGACGACGCCGAGAAGCGGCCCCCGCTCGCCGTCCTCGACGTCGCCGACCACCTGGCGAAAGGCCCCCTGCAGGGCCTCAAGGTCGAGATCCTGCACGGCCGCATGCAGCCCGACGACAAGGACGCCGTCATGCGCCGCTTCGCCGCCGGCGAGACCGACGTCCTGGTCGCCACGACCGTCATCGAGGTCGGTGTGAACGTCCCCAACGCCACCGCGATGGTGATCATGGACGCCGACCGCTTCGGGGTCTCGCAGTTGCACCAGCTGCGCGGCCGGGTCGGACGGGGCTCCGCCCCCGGCCTGTGCCTGCTGGTCACCGAGATGCCCGAGGCGAGCGCGGCCCGGCAGCGGCTGAACGCCGTCGCGGGCACCCTCGACGGCTTCGAGCTCTCCCGCATCGACCTCGAACAGCGCCGTGAGGGCGACGTCCTCGGCCAGGCCCAGTCCGGCGCCCGCACCTCCCTGCGCGTCCTCGCCGTCATCGAGGACGAGGAGATCATCGCCGAGGCGCGGAAGGAGGCGGCGGCGGTGGTGGCCGCCGACCCGGAGCTCACCGGCCTGCCCGGCCTGCGCACCGCCCTGGACGCACTGCTGGACGAGGAGCGGGAGCAGTACCTGGAGAAGGGCTGACAGACTGGGGTCGGACACCCACCCGAGCACGCCGAGCACACCGACAAGGACCCAGAGATGACCCGCGTGATCGCCGGCAAAGCCGGCGGACGCCGCCTCACCGTCCCGCCAGGGACCGGCACCCGCCCCACCTCCGACCGCGCGCGCGAGGGCCTCTTCTCCACCTGGCAGTCCCTCCTCGGCGGCCCGCTGGACGGCGAACGCGTCCTCGACCTGTACGCCGGTTCCGGCGCCGTGGGCCTCGAGGCGCTGTCCCGGGGCGCCGGGCACGTCCTCCTCGTCGAGGCCGACGCCCGCGCCGCCCGCACCGTCCGGGAGAACGTGAAGGCCCTCGGCCTGCCCGGCGCCGAGGTCAGGGCGGGCAAGGCGGAACAGGTCATCCGCACCGCGGCCCCGGAAGAGCCGTACGACATCGTCTTCCTGGACCCGCCGTACGCCGTGTCGGACGACGATCTTCGGGAGATCCTGCTCACACTCCGCACTCAGGGGTGGCTCACCGGGGAAGCGCTCGTCACCGTGGAGCGCAGCACCAGGGGCGGCGAATTCCGCTGGCCGCACGGCTTCGACGCGATCCGGGCCCGTCGTTACGGCGAGGGAACGTTTTGGTACGGTCACGCCGCCTCTACGTGCGAAGACGCACGATGACCGGACCGGAGAGCGAGGGAACTCAAGTGCGCCGCGCCGTCTGTCCCGGGTCGTTCGACCCGATCACCAACGGACATCTCGACATCATCGCCCGGGCCTCCAGACTCTACGACGAGGTCTACGTCGCGGTGATGATCAACCAGGCCAAGAAGGGCCTGTTCGAGATCGAGGAGCGGATCGACCTCATCCGCCAGGTCACCGCCGAGTACGGGAACGTGCGCGTGGAGTCCTTCCACGGCCTCCTCGTCGACTTCTGCAAGCAGCGCGAGATCCCGGCCATCGTGAAGGGCCTGCGCGCGGTCAGCGACTTCGACTACGAGCTGCAGATGGCCCAGATGAACAACGGCCTCTCGGGCGTGGAGACCCTCTTCATCCCCACCAACCCCACCTACAGCTTCCTGTCGTCCTCCCTGGTCAAGGAGGTCGCGACCTGGGGCGGCGACGTCTCCCACCTGGTGCCGCCGCTGGTCCTGGAGGCCCTCTCGGAGCGGCTGAGGAAGCGCTGACCGCACCGTCGTGCAGCCTCCGGAGACTGACAAACCGTCACCCGGTGTCCCCCGGGCTCCCCAGGGTCGTACAGTCGTCCCGTCCGTCTCCAACACAGCTGTAGAGAGTGGCGAGCACACGGTGGACGTGCAGAAGAAGCTCGACGAGATCACCGCGATGGTCTCCGGCGCCCGCGCCATGCCCATGTCGGCCTCGTGCGTGGTCAACCGCGCCGAACTGCTCTCGCTGCTGGAGGAACTGCGCGCCGAGCTGCCCGGTTCCCTCGCCCAGGCCCAGGAACTGATCGGCGACCGGGAACAGATGGTCGCGCAGGCCCGCCAGGAGGCCGAGCGGATCATCGAGAGCGCACACGCCGAACGCGGCTCCCTGATCTCCGACACCGAGATCGCCCGCCGCTCCCAGGCCGAGGCGGACCGGATCCTCAGCGAGGCCCGCCAGGAGGCCGAGGAGGTCCGCGCCGAGGCCGACGACTACGTCGACTCCAAGCTCGCCAACTTCGAGGTCGTCCTCACCAAGACCCTCGGCTCCGTCGGCCGCGGCCGCGAGAAGCTGCTCGGCACCGGACCCGGCCTCGACGAGAACGGCTACGAGGACGAGGACGCCCCCGAGCGCAGCCACGACCCGGAGACCCTGCGCCGGGACGCCGACGCCTACGTCGACACCAAGCTCGGCGCCTTCGAGGCGGTGCTGGCCAAGACCCTGGAGGCGGTCGGCCGGGGCCGCCAGAAGCTGCACGGCCGCATCGCCACCGACGACCTCGGCGCCCTCGCCGACGACTCCACCACCGTCCAGCACTCCAGCGACGCCGACTACCTCGCCGGCCTCGCCGCCCTCTCGGACGCCCCGGCCGAACAGCCCCGGCAGCGCGAGTACGGCGAGCAGCAGCCGGCGGCGGCACGGGTACCGGCCCAGGCCGTACCGGAGATGCCGGCGCAGGAACCGGAATACGGCTACGCGCAGCACGAGCCCGACCCGTACGGCGCGTACCAGCAGACCTACGGCGGACAGGACCCGTACGGCTACCCGCAGCAGTCCGCCGACCCGTACCCCTACCAGTACGACGCCCAGCCGCAGGTGTACGACGGCGGGCAGGGCTACGCGCAGCACCAGCAGCCCGTGATGCCGCAGCAGCCCCCACAGCCCCCACAGCCCCCGCAGGCTCAGCCGCAGGCGCTCGACGAGACCAGCCTCTTCGACACCAGCATGATCAGCGCCGAGCAGCTGAGGGCCTACGAACAGGGCCGCGGACTCTAGGGCCCCTCGGACGGGCCCTGGCCCGCGCACCGGTCCCGGGACCGGATTGGGCCGAGAGCGAAAGGTCCAGTATCCTGGCTCTTCGGTCGCGCGTACGTCCGCGATCGCCGCTGCCCGGGACCACCACAGGCAGCGTCCCCCAAGCCACGAAGACCGAAAGCAGGAATGGTTCTGAACGCGCGCCTCGACCACCGCGATCCCCTCGTGTTCGACACGCACGAGCTGGGACGGCGGCCCGGTGCGCTGCAGCGCCTGACCCGCACGGTCGACGCTCCCAGGGACTTCGGTATCCAGGGAGTCATCGGGGTGCCGGAAGGCGGCCCGGTGGAGCTGGACCTCCGGCTCGAGTCGGTCATGGAAGGTGTGCTCGTCACAGGCACCGCCCGTGCCAAGGCCGAGGGGGAGTGCGTAAGGTGTCTGGAGCCGCTCGAGCAGGAGCTCGAAGCGGACTTCCAGGAGTTGTTCTCGTACCCTGACGCCGACGACCGGGGCCGCGTGAAGGCGGAACCGGCCGACGACGCCGAGGAAGACGAGGACAGGCTCTTCGTCGAGGACGGCCTGATCGGCCTCGAACCCGTGCTGCGTGATGCGGTGGTGCTCGCACTGCCGATGCAGCCGGTGTGCCAGGAAGACTGCCAGGGTCTGTGCTCCGAGTGCGGGGTACGCCTGTCGGACGACCCGGACCACCACCATGACGCCGTCGACATCCGTTGGGCGGCTTTGCAGGGACTCGCCGGTTCACTCGAAGACGGCGAGAAGGACGAGATGAGCGGCGGCGCGCCTCAGTCAGCACGCGCCGACGAGAAGCAGGAGAAGTAGCCGTGGCTGTTCCGAAGCGGAAGATGTCGCGCAGCAACACGCGCCACCGCCGGTCGCAGTGGAAGGCTGCGGTCCCCACCCTGGTGGCGTGCGAGCGCTGCCACGAGCCCAAGCAGCAGCACATCGCGTGCCCGTCTTGCGGCACTTACAACAAGCGCCAGGTCCTCGAGGTCTGAGCGGCTGGTGAGAGGCACTGTGTCAGTCCCCAAGAAGGCGGAAGACGCCAAGGCGGACCCACCCGCCAAGAAGAAGGCGGACACCCAGGCCTCGTCCCACACGCTTCTGGAAGGGCGGCTCGGCTACCAGCTCGAGTCCGCCCTTCTGGTGCGCGCACTGACCCACCGTTCCTACGCGTACGAGAACGGCGGTCTGCCGACGAACGAGCGGCTGGAGTTCCTCGGTGACTCCGTCCTCGGCCTCGTCGTGACGGACACGCTGTACCGCACCCACCCCGACCTGCCCGAAGGCCAGCTGGCCAAGCTGCGGGCCGCGGTGGTCAACTCGCGCGCGCTGGCGGAGGTGGGCCGCGGGCTCGACCTCGGCTCCTTCATCCGGCTCGGCCGCGGTGAAGAGGGCACGGGGGGCCGGGACAAGGCATCCATCCTCGCCGACACCCTCGAAGCGGTGATCGGCGCGGTCTATCTCGACCAGGGCCTCGACGCGGCATCCGAACTGGTGCACCGCCTGTTCGACCCGCTGATCGAGAAGTCCTCGAACCTCGGCGCCGGCCTGGACTGGAAGACCAGCCTCCAGGAACTCACCGCGACCGAAGGGCTCGGTGTCCCCGAGTACCTGGTCACGGAGACCGGCCCGGACCACGAGAAGACCTTCACTGCTGCCGCCCGCGTCGGAGGCGTCTCGTACGGCACCGGCACCGGCCGCAGCAAGAAGGAGGCGGAGCAGCAGGCCGCGGAATCCGCCTGGCGGTCCATCCGGGCCACGGCGGACGAGCGCGCCAAGGCGCCGGCGGACCAGTCGGCCACCGAAGCCGCCCTCCAGCCGAACGCCGACGCACCGTCGGCCTCCGCCTGACCCACCGCACGTTCCGAACGCCCGTCCCTGTCCCGGGGCGGGCGTTCGGTTCGTCCACCGGCCCACCCGAGGGGAAGCCATGCCCGAGTTGCCCGAGGTCGAGGTCGTACGGCGCGGCCTGGAACGCTGGGTCGCCCACCGGACCGTCGCCGACGCCCAGGTGCTTCACCCCCGCGCGGTACGCCGGCACATCGCCGGCCCCGACGACTTCGCCCGCCGCCTCGAGGGCCACCGCATCGGCACGCCCAGCCGCCGCGGCAAGTACCTGTGGCTGCCGCTGGAGGACACCGGCCAGGCGGTCCTGGCGCACCTCGGAATGAGCGGCCAGCTCCTGGTCCAGCCGCACGAGGCACCGGCGGAGAAGCACCTGCGCGTCCGCGTCCGCTTCGCCGACACCCTGGCGACGGAACTCCGCTTCGTCGACCAGCGCACCTTCGGCGGCCTGTCGCTGCACGGCACCACGTCCGACGGCCTGCCCGACGTCATCGCGCACATCGCCCGCGACCCGCTGGACCCGCTCTTCGACGACGAGGCGTTCCACCTCGCGCTGCGCCGCAAGCGCACCACGATCAAACGGGCCCTGCTCGACCAGTCCCTGATCAGCGGCGTCGGCAACATCTACGCGGACGAGGCCCTGTGGCGCTCCCGCCTGCACTACGAACGCCCCACGGCGACCTTCACCCGCCCCCGCACCGCGGAACTCCTCGGCCATGTCCGGGACGTCATGAACGCGGCCCTCGCCGTCGGCGGCACCAGCTTCGACAGCCTCTACGTCAACGTCAACGGTGAGTCCGGCTACTTCGACCGGTCGCTGGACGCGTACGGCCGTGAGGGCCTGCCCTGCCGCCGGTGTGCCACGCCGATGCGCCGTCGGCCGTGGATGAACCGCTCCAGCTACTTCTGCCCGAAGTGCCAGCGCACGCCTCGTCTGCCCTAGAGCTGCCGGGCCTCTCGGGCGTCGTAGCGCTCACGTGACGCCAGTACCTCGTCCATCCGCTCCTCCACGCACTGGATGAGGGCGATCAGCCGTCCGGCGACCTCGCGTCCCAGCGCGGTGAGTTCGTAGTCCACGCGGGGCGGGTTGGTGAGCTGGGCCTCCCGGTGCACCAGGCCGTCGCGCTCCAGGGCGTGCAGGGTCTGGGACAGCATCTTCTCGCTGACGCCGTCGACACGGCGACGCAGTTCGTTGAACCGGAAGGAACCCTCGTACAGGGCGCCGAGTGTCAGCGCGCCCCAGCGCCCGGTGACGTGCTCCAGGGTGCCGCGCGAGGGACAGGCCCTGGAGAACACGTCGTACGGAAGCTCCTGCTCCTCCGTACGCTCCTGCGTGGTCGACATGCGTCCAGCGTACGGGAGCACAGTGCTGCCCTGCGGATCGCGCTGCGCACCGGACAGTGCCCGGCGGCACAGGGGGTGCCCTCCTGATCCTCCGACGGAGCGGGTTCACGTCAGGTCACCGGGCGGGGAACGGTGCCGGGGGGCGCCAGGGGGTGACGTGCCCGGCGAGGCGCTGACTGGTTAGGTTGCACTCATGAGCGATGAGGTACGGCTGGTCGCCTGGGTGCGCGGACAGGTCCAGGGCGTGGGTTTCCGCTGGTTCACGCGGGCCAGGGCGCTGGAACTCGGGGACATGAGCGGTTTTGCCCTCAACCTGGCCGACGGGCGCGTCCAGGTCGTCGCGGAGGGGCCGCGCGAGCGGTGCGAGGGGCTGCTCGACTGGCTGCGCGGTGACGACACGCCCGGGCGCGTGGACGGTGTCACCGAGATTTGGGACACACCGCGCGGTGGCTACGACGGCTTCGCGATCCGCTGACGCGGGGCGACGTCCCGGTCCGCCGGCCTCCAGCGGGCCCGCCTCCGGAAGGGGGCGCGAAGCGAAAACGGGCAGGTGGTTGCCAAGAACGCCGTGCCGTGGCAGGCTCCGCACGCACATTGATCGCCACGCCCCGAGGGGCCCGCAGGAGTCGCAGCGTCGCCGTTCCGAGGCCGTATGCCCCCGGGTGCCCGCCGATACGGGGCGTGATCGTGTTGACCGTCAAACTTTTTGGTGAGACGCTGAAAGCCCCGCGCACCTTAGCTGTTTGGCATGGTTGAACGGCAGAAAAAACTCCATAGTGCCAAGCACCGCGGGTGCGAATCCCTCACGACCCACACCGCTTCGGTCGGTCACTCATTGTGGAGGACCATCCATCATGGCAAAGGCGCTTCTCGGTTACGTCGGCGGCTCCGACCCGCGACTCCTCGCCGAGATGCGACGGCTCCAGCAGCGCGTCCAGGACCTGGAATCCGAGCTCGGACGGATCCAGGCGGAGAACGACGCGCTGGCGGCTGCCGCTTCTCACGACAGGATCATGGAGAGCATGGAGAGCGTTGACGCACACCAGGCGGAGCCTGCGCTCACCTGATCACTGCATCGCTCCACGACGGCACGTCAGTGGTCGGGCCCGCCCGTACAACCGCTCAGGTGTCAGAGTCTGCAAGGGACGCTTCGGCGTCCCTTCTTTCTGTGCCGCCCCCGTCGCGTCTTCCCCGTCTGCTCCGCCCCGTCCGCCGCCCGTCTCCGGGACCGCCCGCCCTTCCCTCCCCGGCGCATCCGGACACCCTCCTCAACGTCTGATGTGCCCTGCGCGTTCACCGGCGAAACCGCGGTGGTTCACCCGTTCATGGAGTGAGACACCGGCGAAAGGTAGAGTCCCGGGGCGTGCACCTGAAGGCCCTGACCCTGCGCGGGTTCAAGTCGTTCGCCTCGGCGACCACGCTCCGGTTCGAGCCGGGCATCACCTGCGTCGTCGGTCCGAACGGTTCGGGCAAGTCCAATGTCGTGGACGCCCTCAGCTGGGTCATGGGTGAACAGGGCGCCAAGTCGCTGCGCGGCGGCAAGATGGAGGACGTCATCTTCGCCGGCACCACCGGTCGCCCACCACTCGGCCGGGCCGAGGTGTCGCTGACCATCGACAACTCCGACGGGGCCCTGCCGATCGAGTACGCCGAGGTCACCATCACGCGGATCATGTTCCGCAACGGCGGCAGCGAGTACCAGATCAACGGCGACACCTGCCGCCTCCTCGACATCCAGGAACTGCTGTCCGACTCCGGCATCGGCCGCGAGATGCACGTCATCGTCGGCCAGGGCCAGCTCGACTCCGTGCTGCACGCCGACCCGACGGGGCGCCGCGCCTTCATCGAGGAGGCCGCCGGTGTCCTCAAGCACCGCAAGCGCAAGGAGAAGGCGCTCCGGAAACTGGACGCGATGCAGGCCAACCTCGCGCGCGTGCAGGACCTCACCGACGAGCTGCGGCGCCAGCTCAAGCCCCTGGGCCGCCAGGCGGCGGTCGCCAGGAGGGCCGCCGTCATCCAGGCCGACCTGCGGGACGCCCGCCTCAGACTCCTCGCCGACGACCTCGTACGACTGCGCGAGGCGCTCCGGGCGGAGATCGCCGACGAGGCCGCGCTCAAGGAGCGCAAGGAAGCCGCCGAACACGAGCTGGGCAAGGCGATGCGACGCGAGGCGGACCTGGAGGACGAGGTGCGCCGGCTCACCCCGCGCCTCCAGCGCGCCCAGCAGACCTGGTACGAGCTGTCCCAGCTCGCCGAGCGGGTGCGCGGCACCATCTCGCTGGCCGACGCACGGGTGAAGAGCGCCACCTCCGCGCCCCCCGAGGAGCGGCGTGGCCGCGACCCGGAGGAGCTGGAGCGCGAGGCCGCCCGGGTCCGCGAGCAGGAGGCCGAACTCGAGGCGGCCCTGGAAGCGGCCGAGCGCGCGCTGGAGGACACGGTCGCCCACCGCGCCGATCTCGAACGTGAGCTGGCCCTGGAGGAGCGCCGTCTCAAGGACGCCGCGCGCGCCATCGCCGACCGCCGAGAGGGGCTGGCCCGGCTGAGCGGCCAGGTCGGCGCCGCGCGTTCCCGGGCAGCCTCCGCCCAGGCGGAGATCGAGCGGCTGGCCGCCGCCCGGGACGAGGCGCGGGAGCGGGCCGCCGCCGCCCAGGAGGAGTACGAGACGCTCCAGGCCGAGGTCGACGGACTCGACGCGGGCGACCAGGAACTCGCCGAGCGGCACGAGGACGCCAAGCGCCGGCTGGCCGAGGCGGAGGCCGCCCAGAGCGCCGCCCGCGAAGCGGCCACCGCGGCGGAGCGCGAGCGCGCGGCGACGCAGGCCCGCCACGACGCCCTCGCCCTGGGCCTGCGCCGCAAGGACGGCACCGGCGCCCTGCTCGCGGCGCAGGACGGGCTCACCGGTCTGCTCGGACCGGCCGCCGAACTGCTCACCGTGACGCCCGGCCACGAGGTCCCGCTCGCCGCCGCGTTCGGTGCCGCCGCCGACGCCCTCGCCGTGCGCTCCCCGTCGGCCGCCGCCGACGCCATCCGCCTGCTGCGCAAGCAGGACGCCGGCCGCGCCGCCCTGCTGCTCGCCGGCGCCCCGGACGACGTACCGCACGAGCCGCGGAGTGACGGGCTCCCGTACGCCGCCGATCTCGTCCGCGGACCCGCCGACCTGATGCCCGCCGTACGGCGCCTGCTGCGCGGGTTCGTCGTCGTCGGCACCCTGGAGGACGCCGAGGACCTCGTCCACGCCCACCCCGAACTGACCGCCGTCACCGCCGAGGGTGACCTGCTGGGCGCCCACTTCGCGCAGGGCGGGTCCGCCGGGGCGCCCAGTCTCCTGGAGGTGCAGGCTTCCGTGGACCAGGCCGCCGCCGAGCTGGAGGCGCTGGGCGTGCGGTGCGAGGAGCTGGCGGAGGCGCAGGGCGCGGCGGTCGAGCGGCGCCGGGAGTGCGCCGCGCTGGTCGAGGAGCTGGGGGAGCGGCGCCGGGCCGCCGACCGGGAGAAGTCGGCCGTCGCCCAGCAGCTGGGCCGGCTCGCGGGACAGGCGCGGGGCGCGGCCGGGGAGGCCGAGCGGTCCGCCGCCGCGGCGGCCCGGGCGCAGGAGGCGCTGGACAAGGCGCTCATGGACGTCGAGGAGTTGGCCGAACGGCTCGCGGTCGCCGAGGAGAGCGCCTCCGAGGAAGGAGGGGCGGAGGAGCTCGACACCGCCGCCCGCGACCGGCTCGCCGCCGACGGCGCCAACGCCCGGCAGACCGAGATGGAGGCCCGTCTCCAGGTCCGTACCCATGAGGAGCGGGTCAAGGGACTCGCCGGGCGGGCCGACTCCCTGGACCGGGCCGCCCGCGCGGAACGTGAGGCACGCGCGCGGGCCGAGCAGCGGCGGGCCAGGCTGCGGCACGAGGCGGCCGTCGCCGAGGCCGTCGCCTCCGGGGCCCGGCAGCTGCTCGCCCACGTCGAGGTCTCCCTGGTCCGCGCCGACGAGGAGCGCACCGCCGCCGAGGCGGCCAAGGCCCGGTGCGAACAGGAGCTGACCGCCGCGCGCACCGCCGGGCGCGACCTCAAGGCGGAGCTCGACAAGTTGACGGATTCAGTCCACCGGGGCGAGGTACTCGGCGCCGAGAAGCGGCTGCGCATCGAGCAGCTGGAGACCAAGGCGCTGGAGGAACTCGGTGTGGAACCGGCGGGACTCGCGGCCGAGTACGGGCCCCATCAGCAGGTGCCGCCCTCGCCCCCCGCCGAGGGCGAGCGGCTACCGGACGACCCCGAGCACCCGCGCAACCTTCCCCGGCCCTTCGTACGGGCCGAGCAGGAGAAGCGCCTGAAGGCCGCCGAGCGCGCCTACCAGCAGCTCGGCAAGGTGAACCCGCTGGCCCTGGAGGAGTTCGCGGCGCTGGAGGAACGGCACCAGTTCCTCAGCGAGCAGCTCGAGGACCTGAGGAAGACCCGCGCCGACCTGCTCCAGGTGGTCAAGGAGGTCGACGAACGCGTCGAGCAGGTCTTCACCGAGGCCTTCCGGGACACGGCCCGGGAGTTCGAAGGCGTGTTCAGCAGGCTGTTCCCCGGCGGTGAGGGGCGTCTCGTACTGACCGATCCCGACAACATGCTGACCACGGGAGTGGACGTCGAGGCCCGGCCGCCGGGCAAGAAGGTCAAGCGGCTCTCGCTGCTCTCGGGCGGGGAGCGCTCGCTGACCGCCGTGGCGCTGCTCGTGTCGATCTTCAAGGCGCGGCCCAGCCCGTTCTACGTCATGGACGAGGTCGAGGCGGCGCTCGACGACACCAACCTGCAGCGGCTCATCCGGATCATGCAGGAGCTGCAGGAGGCCTCGCAGCTCATCGTGATCACGCACCAGAAACGCACGATGGAGGTCGCCGACGCACTCTACGGCGTGTCCATGCAGGGCGACGGCGTGTCGAAGGTCATCAGCCAGCGGCTGCGCTAGTTCCAGGTCGCGAAGAGCGGGTATCCGCTCGGCAGACACCGAGGCGACTTCAATTCTTGAACGCAATGATCGCGCTTCGCGTCTGATAACTCACAGCTCTGGACCTATTGACTTCGAAACTTGAAGGCATAGTCTCTGCAACGTTGCTTTTACCTTCAGGTTCCTTCAGTGGTACCTCGAAGGGCGAACCACCCCGGCAGCGTTGCCGGTAGCCCGAGGAGTACACGTGGCCAGCACATCGCAGGCACCCAATTCAGGAGCCAGGACGGCTCACCCCGATCATCTCGGGCACGTCATCTTCATCGCGGCCGCGGCCGCGATGGGCGGTTTCCTGTTCGGCTACGACAGCTCCGTGATCAACGGTGCCGTCGAGGCCATCCGGGGCCGCTACGACATCGGCTCCGCGATGCTGGCCCAGGTCATCGCCATCGCGCTGATCGGCTGCGCCATCGGTGCCGCGACCGCCGGCCGCATCGCCGACCGCATCGGCCGCATCCGCTGCATGCAGATCGCGGCGGTGCTCTTCATCGTCAGCGCCATCGGCTCCGCCCTGCCCTTCGCCCTGTGGGACCTCGCCATGTGGCGCATCGTGGGTGGCTTCGCCATCGGCATGGCCTCGGTGATCGGCCCCGCCTACATCGCCGAGGTCTCCCCGCCCGCCTACCGCGGCCGGCTCGGCTCCTTCCAGCAGGCCGCGATCGTCGTCGGCATCGCCGTGTCGCAGCTGGTCAACTGGGGCCTGCTGAACGCCGCCGGCGGCGACCAGCGCGGTGAGCTGATGGGCCTGGAGGCCTGGCAGGTCATGCTCGGCGTCATGGTCGTGCCGGCCGTCCTCTACGGCCTGCTGTCCTTCGCCATCCCCGAGTCCCCGCGCTTCCTGATCTCCGTCGGCAAGCACGAGCGCGCCCGGCAGATCCTCGAAGAGGTCGAGGGCAAGGACGTGGACCTCGACGCCCGCGTCGCCGAGATCGAGCACGCGATGCACCGCGAGGAGAAGTCCTCGTTCAAGGACCTGCTCGGCGGCGGCTTCTTCTTCAAGCCGATCGTCTGGATCGGTATCGGCCTGTCGGCCTTCCAGCAGCTGGTCGGCATCAACGTCGCGTTCTACTACTCCTCGACGCTGTGGCAGTCGGTCGGCGTCGACCCGACGAAGTCCTTCTTCTACTCGTTCACGACGTCGATCATCAACATCGTCGGCACCGTGATCGCGATGATCTTCGTGGACCGCATCGGCCGCAAGCCGCTCGCCATCATCGGGTCGGTCGGCATGGTGATCGGCCTGGCGCTGGAGGCCTGGGCGTTCTCCTTCGACCTGGTCGACGGGAAGCTCCCGGTCACGCAGGGCTGGGTCGCGCTGATCGCCGCCCACGTGTTCGTGCTCTTCTTCGCCCTGTCCTGGGGTGTGGTCGTCTGGGTCTTCCTCGGCGAGATGTTCCCGAACCGGATCCGCGCCGCCGCCCTGGGTGTGGCCGCGTCCGCGCAGTGGATCGCCAACTGGGCCATCACCGCGAGCTTCCCGTCGCTGGCCGACTGGAACCTCTCCGGCACCTACGTGATCTACACGATCTTCGCCGCGCTCTCCATCCCCTTCGTCCTGAAGTTCGTGAAGGAGACCAAGGGCAAGGCCCTGGAGGAGATGGGCTGACCGCCCGCCCCGAACCCGGGGGGAAGGGCCAAGTCCCCGCTGCCCTCTCCCCGTACTGTCCGCCGCCCCCGTCCGGTCCCGTCCGGACGGGGGCGGCGGTGTCGTGTCCACGACCTGGCGGAGCCGCCGAGGCTCCGCCGGTTGCGGGTCGGCGCGCTCACCGGGCGCGGCTCGGCCGTTGCCGGGTCGGCTGCGGGTGGGCCGTGAGCGGGGGCGCGTAGCAGGCCCGGCGGGTCAGGACGACCGGGGGCCGGTCCACCGGCCCCCGGTGGACCGGCCCGGCCGGCCCCGCCGGCCCGCGGCGGGAGTCTCCGCGACTTCCCGAGACCCGCCGGTCGCGGTGGCATGGGCGGCTACGGCCCGCCCCGTCCCGCCCACGCGAGCCGTCCACCGGCAAGCTCTGGCGCCGGGCCGGCGCCCTCGGCCCCTCACGTACCGGGCTCGGAAGGCCACGGCGCACTTCTGGCGGCGGAGCCGCCCCGGCGTCGGCGTCCCAGCCCCGACACCGTCGACCCGCCGGCCCGCGCGCACTTCACGCCGGCTGCGTCCCCCTCGCGTGTCGGGCTCCGGACGCGCCGACGCCCCCTCCACCGGGCAGCGGCGAAGGGGGCGTGGGTCGGCTTCGGCGGCCTGGGTCAGACGGTCACGGGCTCGGGCTGCTCGGCCCGCCCCGCGGACACCGACGGGACGACCACCGCCGGCTTCGGCAGCACGGCGTACAGCAGTGCCGAGATGATGATCGTCGCGACCCACCCGAGGCCGTACTCGCCGATGACGTTGTTCGCCGCGAGCGGGCCCGTGAACCAGTCGGAGGTGGTGAACATCAGGCCCGCGGCCAGGCCCACCGCCCAGGCGGCGACGGCGGCGGGGGAGAAGCCGCCCCGGTACCAGTAGGCGCTGGTGCGGCCGGTGTCGGCCAGGGCCTCGCCGTCGTACTCCCTGCGGCGCAGCATGTCGGCGCCGAAGACGCCGACCCAGGCGGAGAAGGCGACCGCGAGCAGCGACAGGAAGGCGATGAAGGACCCCATGAAGCTGGTCGCCACCAGCATCAGCACACCGCCGAAGACCAGCGAGATCACGGCGTTTACCGAGACCGCCCAGTGGCGCGGGACCTTGAAGCCCAGGGTCTGCGCGGTGAAGCCGGCCGAGTACATCGACATGGAGTTGATCAGCAGCATGCCGATCAGGGCGATCAGCAGGTACGGCACCGCGATCCAGGTCGGCAGAATCTCGCCGAGGAAGGAGACGGGGTCGGCGGCCGAGGCCAGGTCGGGCGTGGAGACGGCCATGACCATACCCATCACGACCATGGGCAGGACGACGATGCCGGCACCGCCGATCGTCACGCCCACGATCCCCTTCGAGGAGGCCGTGCGCGGCAGGTACCGGGTGAAGTCGGGGGCGGACGGGATCCAGCTGACGCCGCCCGCCGCGATCAGGCCCACGCCTGTGATCATCGCGGCCACCGAACCGGCGGACCGGTCGAACACCGCGGACCAGTCGGTGTCCACGACCAGGTAGCCGAGGACCAGCACCGAGAAGACGCCGAAGAGGTACGCCGCGTACTTGTTGCACTTCTGCACGGCGTTGATGCCGAGCCCGGAGATCGCGAAGGTCGCGACGACGAAGGCCAGCAGCGTCACCATGTCCAGCACGCTGTTGGCCCGTATGCCGAAGACGATGTCCAGCACGGTGAGCAGGGCGTAGGCGCCGGTCACCGCGTTGATCGTCTCCCAGCCCCAGCGGGCGACCCAGATCAGCGAACCGGGCAGCAGATTGCCCCGCTGCCCGAAGACGGCCCGGGACAGCGCCATGCCGGGCGCGCCCCCTCGCTTGCCGGCGATGCCGATCAGCCCGACCAGCCCGTACGACACGACCGGCGCCGCGCCCGCGACGACGAGTGCCTGCCAGAAGTTGAGCCGGTACGCCACGACGAGGCTCGCGCCCATCGTGAGCAGCAGCACGCTGATGTTGGCGCCGACCCAGGTCGGGAAAAGCTCGCGGGTCCGGGCGGTGCGCTCGTGGTCGGGCACCTGCTCGATGCCACGGGTTTCCAGGGCGCCTTCGGTCTCGGCGGTCTTGCTCATGTGGGGGGTCCGTGCCTCGATCGTGGGAGAAGAGGGGGCGGTCGGGACTCTACGCGCGTTGACGTGGCCTCCTCCATCGTACTTTGATCCGACTCCTTCCTTCCAGTGGCCTTTGTCCTTTGGAGGATGCGACAAGGAGGGTGTCCCGGGGGCCCATGGCTGATACTGGAGCCGTTATGGAAATCGTCATCCTTGCTGTAGTCATCGCCGTGGTTGTGATCGGCGCGCTCGGCGGGCTGGTCGTGGGCAGTCGCCGCAAGAAGCAGCTGCCTCCGCCGCCCCCCGCCACGCCCGACATCACCGCCCCTCCGGCCGAGCCGCACGTCGGCGAAGAGGCCGAGAAGCCGCGCGACGAACCGCGCCGGACGATAGAGGAGGTCGACCTCCCGGACGGCGGCACCGCTCCCGCCACCGTCGAGGAGCCGCCCGTCGTCGAAGAGCTCGAGATCCCGCAGGTCGAGGTCCCCGAGCCCACCGCCGGCCGACTGGTCCGGCTCCGTGCCCGCCTCTCCCGTTCGCAGAACGCCCTCGGCAAGGGTCTGCTCACCCTGCTCTCCCGGGAGCACCTCGACGACGACACCTGGGAGGAGATCGAGGACACGCTGCTCACCGCCGACGTCGGCGTGCAGCCCACCCAGGAACTGGTCGAACGGCTGCGCGAGCGCGTGAAGGTGCTCGGCACCCGTACACCCGAGGAACTGCGCGCCCTGCTGCGCGAGGAGCTGATCACCCTGGTCGGCCCCGATATGGACCGCGAGGTCAAGACCGAGCCCGCCACGAGCAAGCCCGGCATCGTGATGGTGGTCGGGGTCAACGGCACCGGCAAGACCACCACGACCGGCAAGCTCGCCCGGGTGCTGGTGGCGGACGGCCGCAGCGTCGTCCTCGGCGCCGCCGACACCTTCCGCGCCGCCGCCGCCGACCAGCTCCAGACCTGGGGCGAGCGGGTCGGTGCCCACACCGTGCGCGGCCCGGAGGGAGGCGACCCCGCCTCGGTGGCCTTCGACGCGGTCAAGGAGGGCAAGGAGCTCGGATCGGACGTCGTGCTCATCGACACCGCCGGACGTCTGCACACCAAGACCGGCCTCATGGACGAGCTCGGCAAGGTCAAGCGCGTGGTGGAGAAGCAGGCCCCGCTGGACGAGGTGCTGCTCGTGCTCGACGCCACCACCGGCCAGAACGGCCTGGTCCAGGCCCGCGTCTTCGCCGAGGTGGTCAACATCACCGGCATCGTCCTCACCAAGCTGGACGGCACGGCCAAGGGCGGCATCGTCGTCGCCGTGCAGCGCGAGCTGGGTGTGCCGGTCAAGCTGATCGGGCTCGGCGAGGGCGCGGACGACCTGGCGCCGTTCGAGCCGGAGGCGTTCGTGGATGCCCTTATCGGCGACTGACACCGCCGGCCGGCGTCCGGTGCATGCGCCGGGAGCCGCGCGCCGCGCCACGAAGCGCCCGCCCCCCACCATCGGGGGACGGGCGCTTCGCCGTCCGGGCGGACGCGGCCGGGGGACTACCCTCGCGACCGGTGGGCCACGTACGCCAGCGTGCCCAGCAGCAGCCGTGCCGCCGGTGGCCTGGCGGCCGAGTCGAGGGCCGGGGGGCGCAGCCAGCGCACCGGGCCCAGCCCGCCCCGGTCGGAGGGCGGCGCCGTGACGTGCGTACCCGGGCCGAGGCCGCGCAGGTCGAGGGCGGACGGGTCGTCCCAGCCCATCCGGTAGAGCAGCCGGGGCAGCTCGGTGGCGGCGCCCGGAGCGACGAAGAACTGGGCGCGGCCCTGCGGGGTCGCCGTGACCGGGCCGATGGGGAGGCCCATGCGTTCCATCCGGGCCAGCGCCCGCAGCCCCACGGGCTCGGTCACCTCGATCACGTCGAATCTCCGCCCGACCGGCAGCATCAGCGCGGCCCCCGGGAACCGGGCCCAGGCCGCGTTCGCCTCGTCCAGCGTCGCACCGGCGGGCACCGGGGGCGCGAACTCCAGCGGATGCGCGCCCGGTGCCGGGCAGTCGGACAGGCCGCACGAGCAGGTGCCCGCGGCGGCCCGGGCGCCCGGCACCACGTCCCAGCCCCACAGTCCGGTGAACTCGGCCACGACGGTGCACTCCGACGCGCGGCCGCGGCGGCGTGCGCCGGACCGGATGTCGCGCGTGCCCCGACCACTGCCGATGCCGATCGTGAAGCCCATGCCCCCTCCAACGGGTCCGACGCGGCGGCGGTTACGCAGCGGGCGCGAAACGTGACTCTCTGCTTCCAGATCCCCAGTGCGGCGCGGTTCACACGGCGTCCGGAAGCGCGCCGGGTGGTGCGCCCGACCACGCACGCCCCGGTGTGCACCGCTGCGCCGACTCGTGATCGGCCTATGTCAAGTGAATCGTGTGCAGGTCACTGGGAGTTCATTCGAAGGGGTGGCGAATGGTGGCGATTGCGCAATCGCCATGGCTGGACGGGTGACCGTAGGATTACTTTGTGTGCATGGCGCCGTGGGGCACATGCACGTGTGGGTATGCCGGAGGCAACTCGGCCTCCCGTTCGGAGGATGACAACCGCCGGACGGAGGGCCGTGATGACCGGCGTTCTGATAGGGCTTGGCGCACTCGGCGGCAGGTGGTCTCAGGGATGGGGGCGTTCCAGTGAGCGGCAACGGCGGAAGCGGTACGAGCGCGGGAAGCGCGTCGCACGCTGACAAGCGCCCCAACGAGCTGCTCACCTCGTGGTTCACCCGCAGCGGCTGGTCCAAGGGCGAGCTGGCCCGCCAGGTCAACCGCCGGGCCCGCCGGCTGGGCGCCAACCACATCTCCACCGACACCTCGCGCGTCCGCCGCTGGCTCGACGGCGAGAACCCGCGCGAGCCGATCCCGCGGATCCTGTCCGAGCTGTTCTCCGAGCGCTTCGGCGTCGTCGTCTCCGTCGAGGACCTCGGGCTGCGCACCACCCGCCCGGCACCCTCCACGACGGGCGTCGACCTTCCCTGGACGGGCCCGCAGACCGTGGCCCTGCTCAGCGAGTTCTCGCGCAGCGACCTGATGCTGGCGCGGCGCGGCTTCCTCGGGAGCTCGCTGGCCCTCTCCGCGGGCCCGTCCCTCATCGAGCCCATGCAGCGGTGGCTCGTCCCCTCGCCCCCGGCCGCCGCCTCGTCCGCGCGCGAGGCGACGGCCGGCTCACGCGCGCGCGGCCGCCTGTCCAAGCCGGAGCTGGACCTGCTGGAGTCCACCGCCGTGATGTTCCGCCGCTGGGACGCCCAGTGCGGCGGCGGGCTGCGCCGCAAGGCGGTGGTCGGCCAGCTGCACGAGGTGACCGACCTGCTCCAGGAGCCCCAGGCCGAGGACACCCGGTCCAAGCTGTTCACCGTCGCCGCCGAGCTCGCCGAACTGGCCGGCTGGATGTCGTACGACGTGGGTCTCCAGCCGACCGCGCAGAAGTACTTCGTCCTCGCCCTGCACGCCGCCAAGGAGGCGGGCGACCGGCCGCTCGGCTCGTACATCCTCTCCAGCATGAGCCGGCAGATGATCCACCTCGGCCGGCCCGACGACGCCCTGGAGCTGATCCACCTCGCGCAGTACGGCAGCCGGGACTGCGCGAGCCCCCGCACCCAGTCGATGCTGTATGCGATGGAGGCCCGCGCCTACGCCAACATGGGCCAGCCCGGCCGCTGCAAGCGGGCCGTGCGCATGGCCGAGGACACCTTCGCCGAGGCCGAGGAGTGGGACGAGCCCGACCCCGACTGGATCCGCTTCTTCTCCGAGGCAGAGCTGTACGGGGAGAACAGCCACTCCTTCCGCGACCTCGCCTACGTGGCCGGCCGCAGCCCCGCCTACGCCTCCCTGGCCGAGCCCCTGATGCGCCGGGCGGTGGAGCTGTTCGCCGAGGACGACGAACACCAACGGTCGTACGCGCTGAACCTGATCGGCATGGCCACCGTGCACCTGCTCCGCCGCGAACCCGAGCAGGGCGCCGTCCTGGCCGCCGAGGCCATGGGGCTCGCCAAGAAGGTCCGCTCCGAACGCGTCAACACCCGCATCCGCAAGACCGTCGACACGGCCGTACGCGATTTCGGCGGCATCGGCGCGGTCGTCGACCTCACCGAGCGCCTCGCCGTCGAGCTGCCGGAGACCGCCGAGGCGGTCTGAACCCCCACCAGCCCCGGCCGCGGCCGGCCCTCCCGAACCGCCCGACTCGGCTCCCCCATGCCAGGTCATCCGGAGGCCGCCGCGGCCGGTTCGCCTTGTGCGCCTGAGCCGGCGCCGCTCTCGTGGAGCTGATCGCTCGACGTGGGGGTTGCGCACGTGGTGGTCACGGGGGATGGCTGTGCCAGGACGACGACCGAGCAGACCCGCACCCGGCAGTTCACCGATGCGTAACACGCACGGTGCCTTCGTCACGGCGGTGAAACAGCGAGGGGCGCCCACCGAAACCGCGCTGCGCCAATCTCGTGGCGCATAACCGGCCCACCCCTCATACCGCTCAGGCTTCGCCCGCACGGGGCCGTACCAACGACGAGGAGACGCCGATGGCTCCAGCCATCACGCTCGCCGCAGAGACGGAGCTCTCTGCCGCCAACACGGGCTTCATGCTCATCTGCTCCGCCCTGGTGATGCTCATGACCCCCGGCCTGGCCTTCTTCTACGGAGGCATGGTCCGCGTCAAGAGCACCCTGAACATGCTGATGATGAGCTTCATCAGCCTCGGCATCGTCACCGTCCTGTGGGTGCTGTACGGCTTCTCCATGGCGTTCGGCACGGACTCCGGCAGCGTCATCGGCTGGAACTCGGACTGGGTCGGGCTCAGCGACATCGGCCTGACCGAGCTGTGGGACGGCTACACCATCCCCGTCTTCGTGTTCCTGGTCTTCCAGCTGATGTTCGCCGTCCTCACGCCCGCCCTGATCAGCGGCGCGCTCGCGGACCGCGTGAAGTTCACGGCCTGGGCGCTGTTCGTCGCCCTGTGGGCCACGATCGTCTACTTCCCGGTCGCGCACTGGGTGTGGGGCGCCGGTGGCTGGGCCTTCGAGCTGGGCGTGATCGACTTCGCGGGTGGTACCGCCGTGCACATCAACGCGGGCGCCGCGGCGCTCGGTGTGATCCTGGTCATCGGCAAGCGGGTCGGCTTCAAGAAGGACCCGATGCGCCCGCACAGCCTGCCGCTGGTCATGCTCGGCGCCGGTCTGCTGTGGTTCGGCTGGTTCGGTTTCAACGCCGGGTCGTGGCTCGGCAACGACGACGGCGTCGGCGCGCTGATGTTCGTCAACACGCAGGTCGCCACGGGTGCGGCCATCCTCGGCTGGCTCGCCTACGAGAAGATCCGGCACGGCGCCTTCACCACGCTGGGCGCGGCCTCCGGTGCCGTCTCCGGCCTGGTCGCCATCACCCCGGCGGGCGGCGCGGTCTCCCCGCTCGGCGCCATCGCCATCGGCATCATCGCCGGCGTGCTCTGCGCGATGGCCGTCGGCCTGAAGTACAAGTTCGGCTACGACGACTCCCTCGACGTCGTCGGCGTCCACCTCGTCGGCGGCATCCTCGGCTCCCTGCTCGTCGGCTTCTTCGCCACCGGCAAGGGCCAGTCCGACGTCGAGGGCCTCTTCTACGGCGGCGGACCGGACCAGTTCTGGAAGCAGTGCGCCGGCGTCTTCGGCGTCCTCGCCTACTCGCTCGTCGTCTCCGCGGTCCTCGCCTTCCTGTTGGACAGGACGATCGGCATGCGGGTATCGGAGGACGACGAGGTGGCGGGCATCGACCAGGCCGAGCACGCCGAGACCGCATACGACTTCAGCGGCGCCGGTGGCGGTGCCGCCCGGACGACCGCCGTACCGGCCGCCCCCGCGGTCGCGCGGGCCGAGAGCAAGAAGGTGGACGCATGAAGCTCATCACCGCCGTCGTCAAGCCGCACCGGCTCGACGAGATCAAGGAGGCCCTCCAGGCCTTCGGAGTCCACGGCCTCACCGTCACCGAGGCCAGCGGCTACGGCCGTCAGCGCGGCCACACCGAGGTCTACCGCGGCGCCGAGTACACCGTCGACCTGGTGCCCAAGATCCGCATCGAGGTGCTGGTCGAGGACGACGACGCCGAGCAGGTGATCGAGGTCGTGGTCAAGGCGGCCCGCACCGGCAAGATCGGCGACGGCAAGGTCTGGTCGGTCCCGGTCGACACGGCCGTACGAGTCCGCACCGGCGAGCGCGGCCCCGACGCGCTCTGAGGCGGCTCTGGGCAGCTCTGGGTCATCTCTGACGCATCTCCGAGGCAGCGCTGAGGCAGAAGGACGGAACGGGAGTCGCCGGTGACGAGTACGGACGTGACACGAGAAGCAGAGGACTCGGGACCCGGCGGCTACGCGGCGGCCCGGCTGCGCCTCCTCACCGAGGGGGCGCGGTCCGGGCCGCCGCGCCGTACGGCCCTCTCCGCACTGACGGACGACTGGCTGGCCGGCCTGTTCGAGGCGGGAGGCGAGGCGCCGCAGGGCGTGTCACTGGTCGCCGTCGGCGGCTACGGACGCGGAGAGCTGTCCCCGCGCAGCGACCTGGACCTGCTCCTGCTGCACGACGGCAGCGACGGCAAGGCGGTCGCCGCCCTCGCCGACCGCCTCTGGTACCCCGTCTGGGACCTCGGCATCGCCCTCGACCACTCCGTACGCACGCCCGCGGAGGCCCGGAAGACGGCGGGTGAGGATCTGAAGGTCCAGCTCGGCCTCCTGGACGCCCGCCATCTCGCCGGCGACCTCCAGCTGACCGCCGGACTGCGCACCGCGATCCTCGCAGACTGGCGCAACCAGGCCCCAAAACGCCTCCCCGCACTGCGGGACCTGTGCGCCGAGCGCGCCGAACGCCAGGGGGAGCTGCAGTACCTGCTGGAACCCGACCTCAAGGAGGCCCGGGGCGGCCTGCGCGACGCCACCGTCCTGCGCGCCGTCGCGGCCTCCTGGCTGGCCGACGCCCCGCGCGAGGGCCTCGCCGACGCCCGTCGCCGCCTGCTCGACGTGCGCGACGTGCTCCACCTGGCGACGGGCCGGGCGACCGACCGACTGGCCCTGCAGGAGCAGGACCAGGTGGCGGCCGAGCTGGGCCTGCTGGACGCCGACACGCTGCTGCGGCAGGTGTACGAGGCGGCCCGCGTCATCTCGTACGCCGGTGACGTCACCTGGCGCGAGGTGGGGCGCGTCCTGCGTTCGCGCTCCGTGCGGCCGAGGCTGCGCGCCATGCTGGGGGGCGGCAGGCCGGCCCCCGAGCGCTCCCCCCTCGCCGAGGGCGTCGTCGAGCAGGACGGCGAGGTGGTGCTCGCCCGCACCGCACGCCCCGAACGTGACTTCGTGCTCCCGCTGCGCGCCGCGGCCGCCGCCGCGCAGGCCGGGCTCCCGCTCTCCCCGCACGCCGTACGGCACCTGGCCACCGCGCGCCCGCTGCCGGCGCCCTGGCCCGCGGAGGCGCGCGAGCAACTGGTGACCCTGCTGGGCTCGGGACGGCCCACGGTGCACGTCTGGGAGGCGCTGGAGGCCGAGGGCCTGATCACCCGGCTCCTTCCCGACTGGGAACGGGTCCGCTGCCGCCCGCAGCGCAACGCCGTGCACCTGTGGACCGTCGACCGGCACCTCATCGAGACCGCCGTCCGCGCCTCCGGGTTCACCCGCCGCGTCCACCGGCCCGACCTCCTCCTGGTCGCCGCGCTGCTGCACGACATCGGCAAGGGCTGGCCCGGGGACCACTCCGTGGCCGGTGAGACCATCGCCCGGGACGTCGCCGCCCGCATCGGTTTCGACCGGGCGGACGCGACCGTCCTCGCCACCCTCGTACGCCATCACCTGCTGCTCGTCGAGACCGCCACCCGGCGCGACCTGGACGACCCGGCCACCGTGCGGGCGGTCGCCGAGGCGGTGGGCACGGAGAGCACCCTGGAACTGCTGCACGCCCTGACCGAGGCGGACGCGCTGGCCACCGGGCCGGCCGCCTGGTCGTCCTGGCGCGGCTCACTCGTCGCCGACCTGGTGAAACGCGTCTCGGCGGTGCTGGCGGGGGATCCGCTGGACGAGCCCGAGACCGCCGCGCCCACCGCGGAACAGGAAAGGCTCGCCATCGAGGCGTTCCGCACGGGCGGCCCGGTCCTGGCACTGCGCGCCCAGACCGAGCCGTCGGCAGCCCCGGAGACGGCCGGCGAGCCGGAACCGCTCGGGGTGGAACTGCTGGTCGCCGTGCCCGACCAGCCGGGTGTGCTCCCCGCGGTCGCCGGAGTCCTGGCCATGCACCGGCTGACCGTCCGGACCGCCGAGCTGCGGACCCTCCCGCTGCCGGACGGCGTCGAGGGAACCGTGCTGCTGCTGGACTGGCGGGTCGCCGCCGAGTACGGCTCCCTGCCCCAGGCCGCCCGGCTGCGGGCCGACCTGGTCAGGGCCCTGGACGGCAGCCTGGACATCGCCGGCCGCCTCGCCGAGCGGGACGCCGCGTATCCCCGGCGCCGGGGTGTGCTCCCGCCACCGCCCCGCGTGACGGTGGCCCCGGCGGCGTCCCGCCACGCCACGGTGATCGAGGTGCGGGCGCAGGACGCGCCGGGGCTGCTGTTCCGCATCGGGCGGGCGCTGGAGCGGGCGGGGGTGCGGGTGCGGAGTGCGCACGTGTCGACGCTGGGGGCGAACGCGGTGGACGCGTTCTACGTGACGCGGGGCGGGGGTGCGCCGCTGCCGGGGGAGGAGGCGGTGTCGGTGGCCCGGGGGCTGGAGGAGTCGCTGGGGGCGTGACCACATGGCCGCGTCGTGCGTCCACCGGATGTGCTCCCCGCCCACGCGGGGCGTCCCGTCCCCGTCCGCTCTCCGCAGCGGGCGGGGACGATTTGCTTGCCGGGCCGGATACCCTGGAGGGCGACCTACACCAACGCCGACGCGAGGACCTACGCCGCCGTGTTCGATACTCTCTCCGACCGCCTGTCAGCCACCTTCAAATCCCTCCGGGGCAAAGGGCGGCTGTCCGAGGCGGACATCGACGCCACGGCCCGCGAGATCCGCATCGCGCTCCTCGAGGCCGACGTGGCCTTGCCCGTCGTGCGCGCGTTCATCAAGAAGGTCAAGGAACGCTCCCTGGGCGCCGAGGTCTCCAAGGCGCTGAATCCCGCCCAGCAGGTCCTCAAGATCGTCAACGAGGAACTGGTCGGCATCCTCGGCGGCGAGACCCGACGCCTGCGCTTCGCCAAGCAGCCGCCCACCGTGATCATGCTGGCCGGTCTGCAGGGTGCCGGTAAGACCACCCTCGCGGGCAAGCTGGGCCGCTGGCTCAAGGAGCAGGGCCACTCGCCGCTGCTGGTGGCCTGTGACCTCCAGCGCCCCAACGCCGTCAACCAGCTCAGCGTCGTCGCCCAGCGCGCCGGCGTCGCGGTCTACGCGCCCGAGCCGGGCAACGGCGTGGGCGACCCGGTCAAGGTCGCCAAGGACTCCATCGAGTTCGCCAAGGCCAAGGTCCACGACCTGGTCATCGTCGACACCGCCGGCCGCCTCGGCATCGACCAGGAGCTGATGCAGCAGGCCGCGGACATCCGCGACGCCGTCAGCCCCGACGAGATCCTGTTCGTCGTCGACGCGATGATCGGTCAGGACGCGGTCAACACCGCCGAGGCCTTCCGCGACGGCGTCGGCTTCGACGGCGTGGTGCTCTCCAAGCTCGACGGCGACGCCCGCGGTGGTGCGGCCCTGTCGATCGCCTCGGTGACCGGCAAGCCGATCATGTTCGCGTCGAACGGCGAGAAGCTCGAGGACTTCGACGCCTTCCACCCGGACCGGATGGCCTCCCGCATCCTCGACATGGGTGACCTGCTCACCCTGATCGAGCAGGCGGAGAAGACGTTCAGCCAGGAAGAGGCCGAGAAGATGGCCTCCAAGCTGGCGTCCAAGAAGGGCCAGGACTTCACCCTGGACGACTTCCTGGCCCAGATGGAGCAGGTCAGGAAGATGGGCAGCATCAGCAAGCTGCTCGGCATGCTGCCCGGCATGGGCCAGATGAAGGACCAGATCAACAACCTCGACGAGCGCGACGTCGACCGCACGGCCGCCATCATCAAGTCGATGACCCCGGCCGAGCGCCAGGAACCGACGATCATCAACGGTTCGCGCCGCGCCCGCATCGCCAAGGGTTCCGGTGTCGAGGTCAGTGCCGTGAAGAACCTGGTCGAGCGGTTCTTCGAGGCCCGCAAGATGATGTCCCGCATGGCTCAGGGCGGTGGCATGCCGGGTATGCCGGGCATCCCGGGCATGGGCGGCGGACCCGGTCGGCAGAAGAAGCAGCAGAAGAAGGCCAAGGGCAAGCAGCGCTCGGGCAACCCGATGAAGCGCAAGCAGCAGGAGCAGGAGGAGGCCGCCCGCCGCGCGGCCGCCGCGCAGGCCGGAGGCGCCCTCGGACTCCCGCAGCAGGGCGGCCAGGACTTTGAGCTCCCGGAGGAGTTCAAGAAGTTCATGGGCTGACGCCCTCGTTCGCATGGCCCGGGGGGCGCGGTTCCGACCGCGCCCCCCGGGCCGTACGCCGACGGCCTCGGCGTCGTTCAGCCGTCGTTCCTCAGGCCTGCGAAGACCGGGTGGCGTCGCGCCCCTCGGAGCCGCGGCGAGGGCCGGTCCGCTCCCGGGCGTGTACGCGAGGCGCGCGACCGCCGGCACCGTGCGGTCGAGTGGTACGGCACCACGGACTGTTCAGAACCGGGTCGTCACGGAACGCGGGCGATCAGGTACCGGAACACGTTCGGCATCCAGACCGTCCCGTCCGCCCGCTGGTGCGGGTGCAGGGCCTCCGCCAGCTCCTTGTCGACCTGTTCCTGATCGGTCGCGGCGACAGCCGCGTCGAACAGTCCGGTGGACAGCAGGCCGCGCACCGCGCTGTCGGCGTCCGCGTACCCGAAGGGGCACGCCACCCGGCCCGAGCCGTCCGGCCTGAGCCCGGCTCGCTGGGCGACCTCCTCCAGGTCGTCGCGCAGGGCCGGGCGCCAACACCCCGCGCCGCGCGTCGGGTCCGCGAGTTTGGCGGCCACCCGCAGCACCGACGTCGTCGCGCACCGCTCCGGCGGTCCCCAGCCGGCCAGCACCACGGCCGCCCCGCGACCGGCGAGCGGCGTCGCCTGGGCGAGCAGGTCACCCAGTCCCTCCGCGTCGCCGGCGAGGCACCCGATGGGCTCGAAGGCGGTCACCAGGGTGAACGCCGACCGTGACGGGTCCCGCGCGTCCCCGGGCGAGCCCTCGACGATCCGGGCGTCCTCACACGCGCGCGTGCTCCGCCCGGGCGCCTCGGGCAGCAGCCGCCCCCGCGCGAGGGCGAGGTGGTCCGGGGAGCGGGAGTCGACGCCGGTCACCGCGGCACCGCGCGTGGCGGCCAACAGCAGGGCCAGCCCGGAACCGCAGCCCAGCCCCAGCATCCGTGTGCCGCCGCCCACGTCCAGGCGCTCGTAGACGGCCTCGTAGAGCGGTACGAGCATGCGCTCCTGTATCTCGGACCAGTCACGCGCGCGTGCACGCAGGTCCACGCGAGGGCTCGCCCCGGCGTGAGATGAGTGCTGCCGCACGAGCGTAGGTGTCATAGGAAAGCGCCCCAATCGCCGAGTGTTGCCGCCGTGCCCGATTCCATGGCCCCCGTGCAGTGCGCTCGCACTCCCCCCGTATGTCAGGTAACTCCGGGCTCGCCGTGTCGTCCAGTGGTAGGGGGACCCGGTTTGCTCGGTCCCGGCTCCCCTGGCGAGATTTCACTTCCCGGCAATGTGGCTTGGCCGCGCGGTACCCCCGGTAGTCCCTTGGCGCCCCCTGCACGGCCCCTTTCGGGGATGGCCTGATCGTGCCGTTCGGTGGTGACAGGGGGTGGCGGTGGCGCCGCCCCGGCGCTTCGCGGCGCTTCGCGGCGCTTCAGGCCAAGGTCGGCGGGCCCGGCGGCCGTGCCGCGCGACGGGGAGCGGCAGGGGCGGGGCGGTGCCGGGCGCGGGTGGCGCACGCGGTAACCTCGCGCACAGCGGTGTGCCGGTCGGTGTGCCGGTCGCGGTGTTGACCGACTCGCCCGCCGGAACGTGCCCGGCGAAGGGGGCAGCCGGGTGGCGTCCTTCCGGCGCGACAGCGGCCGAAACGCCCCTTGTGCATCCGCGAGCCCCACAGACCCCGGTGCGTGGACGGGGGCTACGCGTCGGCGCGTACCGTGGACTACGCACCAGCTTGGTACGAGCTGCGAGGCTTCTCCGCAGATCAGCGCACCCGCCCTCGTCGGGACGCATCAGGGGCAACTGACTGGTACGTGCAAATTATTTGGGATGCCCCGGAATAGGAACACAGCGGCACTCCGGCTCGTTGTCATTACGTGAGCACGACACCACCTGTTCTCGCCGCAGAGCTGGCGCAGGCGTGGGCCGACATTCAGCGGCACCACACCGAGCTGCCGGATCTTGCCGCGCCCGAGTCCCTGATCGGAGAGTCGTCGTCCGCCTGCGGGCACGAGCTCTCCTTCGAGCGACTGCTTCACGAGGCAGTCCACGGCATCGCCGCCGCGCGAGGAGTACGCGACACCTCCCGCGCGGGCCGCTACCACAACCGTCGATTCCTCGCGATCGCCGAGGAGATGGGCCTCGACCACCCCGAGGAGCCGCATCCCAGCAGTGGCTTCTCGCTGGTCACGCTCACCCCCGAGGCGAAGCGCCGCTACCGCCCGACGATCGAGCGCCTCCAGCGCGCGCTGAAGGCCCACACCGCCGCGACGGCCACCGACTCGGCCCGCAGTTTCCGCGGCCCGGCCGCCCGCCACGGCTCCTCCGGGGGAGGGGTGCGCGTGAAGGCGGTCTGCGACTGCGGACGCAACGTCCGGGTCGTCCCGTCGGTGCTGGCCCAGGCGCCGATCATGTGCGGCGGCTGCGGCAAGCCGTTCCGGATCCCGGAGGTGGTCGGCGCGGCGGCGAGCTGACGATCCGGCTGCTCGTGGCAGCCGGATCCGGACGGAGTGCCCTCGGTCCGAAGGGCCTGCCCGCGTGTGGCAGAATGGCTAGCTGTACTCGACAGTCGCACAGGACCCCTCTCTCCTCCGGCTGACGCGTCCATCGGGCACTCGGGTACCGCAACCCCACGCGGCTCTCTCGCCGTGCCCAACCACGTCAATTCCAGGAGAACCCACTCCCGTGGCAGTCAAGATCAAGCTGAAGCGTCTGGGCAAGATCCGTTCGCCTCACTACCGCATCGTCGTCGCCGACTCCCGTACCCGCCGTGACGGCCGGGCCATCGAGGAGATCGGCAAGTACCACCCGACGTACAACCCGTCGGTGATGGAGGTCGACGCCGAGCGTGTCGCGTACTGGCTCGGTGTCGGCGCCCAGCCGACCGAGCCCGTGCTCGCCATCCTGAAGAAGACCGGCGACTGGCAGAAGTTCAAGGGCGAGCCCGCCCCGGCGCCGCTGCTGCAGCCGGCCGAGAAGTCGGCCCGTCCGTCCTTCGAGGCGATCGGTGGCGACGACGAGGGCAAGGGTGAGGCGATCACCCAGAAGAAGAAGGCCGACAAGAAGGACGAGGCCGCCGCTGAGTCCTCTTCCTCCGAGTCGACCGAGGCCTGAGCATGCTCGAGGAGGCTCTCGAGCACCTCGTGAAGGGCATCGTCGACAACCCTGACGATGTGCAGGTCGCCTCGCGCAACCTGCGCCGCGGGCGCGTGCTCGAGGTCCGGGTCCACCCCGACGACCTCGGCAAGGTGATCGGCCGCAACGGCCGCACCGCACGCGCTCTGCGCACCGTCGTGGGCGCCATCGGCGGCCGCGGTGTCCGCGTCGACCTCGTCGACGTGGACCACGTCCGCTGACGCCAAACGCAGCACCGGCTCGGGCCGGGGAGGGCCACTGGGCCGTCCCCGGCCCGCAGTCGTAGGAGCCGTGACCGGCTCGTCGCAGTTCCGACAGGAGATCAAGCACAGTGCAGCTGGTAGTCGCGCGTATCGGCCGCGCCCATGGAATCAAGGGCGAGGTCACCGTCGAGGTCCGCACGGACGAGCCCGAGCTGCGGCTCGGCCCCGGTGCCGTACTGACCACCGACCCCGCATCCGTCGGGCCGCTCACCATCGAGACCGGCCGGGTGCACAGCGGCCGCCTCCTGCTGCGCTTCGAGGGCGTCCATGACCGCAACGGCGCCGAGGCGCTGCGCAACACCCTCCTGATCGCCGACGTCGACCCGGACGAGCGGCCCGAGGACGAGGACGAGTACTACGACCACCAGCTGATCGACCTCGACGTGGTGACCGTGGACGGCACCGCGGTCGGCCGGATCACCGAGATCTCGCACCTGCCCACGCAGGACCTGTTCGTCGTGGAGCGCCCCGACGGCAGCGAGGTCTACGTGCCGTTCGTCTCCGAGATCGTCTCCGAGATCGACCTGGACGAGCAGCGTGCGGTCATCGACCCGCCGCCCGGTCTGATCGACGACCGGGCCGAGATCGCCTCCTCGCGCGACGCCGCCGAGGACGGTGCGTGATGCGGCTCGACGTCGTCACGATCTTCCCCGAGTACCTGGAACCGCTGAACGTCTCCCTCGTCGGCAAGGCACGCGCGCGTGGACAGCTGGACGTCCACGTGCACGACCTGCGCGACTGGACCTACGACCGGCACAACACCGTCGACGACACCCCGTACGGCGGCGGCCCCGGCATGGTGATGAAGACCGAGCCCTGGGGCGACGCGCTGGACTCCGTCCTGGCCGACGGCTACGAGACGGGCACCGGTGAGCCCGCCCTGATCGTGCCCACGCCCAGCGGCAGGCCCTTCACCCAGGAGCTGGCCGTCCACCTCTCCGAGCGACCCTGGCTGATCTTCACACCGGCCCGCTACGAGGGCATCGACCGCCGTGTCGTCGACGAGTACGCGACCCGGATGCCCGTCTACGAGGTCTCCATCGGTGACTACGTCCTCGCCGGCGGTGAGGCGGCCGTGCTCGTCGTCACCGAGGCCGTGGCGCGGCTGCTGCCCGGCGTCCTGGGCAACGCCGAGTCCCACCGGGACGACTCCTTCGCCCCCGGAGCCATGGCCAACCTTCTGGAGGGTCCCGTCCACACCAAGCCGCCGCAGTGGCGCGGGCGCGGCATCCCGGACGTGCTGCTCAGCGGCCACCACGGGAAGATCGCCCGCTGGCGCCGTGACGAGGCCCTGCGGCGCACGACGGTCAACCGGCCCGACCTGATCGAGCGGTGCGATCCCAAGGCCTTCGACAAGAAGGACCGCGAGATGCTCTCCATCCTCGGCTGGGAACCCGACCCCCAGGGCGAGCCGTACGGCCGATTTTGGCGCAGGACGCCTGGCATGGAAGAATAGGCGGCTGTTGTGCGTCCGTCCGGAGCGCGCCCCTGCCACAGGGGGACACGACGCCCGTCCCGACCCGCACTGCCCTGATTCCGAAACCTCTAGTTCCGTTGATGACCTGTGGCATCAGCGAAGAAAGCAGACGAAATGTCTCACCTGCTCGACTCCGTCGACGCCGCGTCGCTGCGCAGCGACGTCCCGGCCTTCCGCCCCGGCGACACCGTCAACGTGCACGTCCGCGTCATCGAGGGCAACCGCTCCCGTGTGCAGCAGTTCAAGGGCGTGGTCATCCGCCGTCAGGGTGCCGGCGTGCGCGAGACCTTCACGGTCCGCAAGGTCTCCTTCTCCGTCGGCGTCGAGCGCACCTTCCCGGTGCACACCCCGATCGTGGAGAAGATCGAGCTCGTCACCCGTGGTGACGTCCGTCGCGCCAAGCTGTACTACCTGCGCGAGCTGCGCGGCAAGGCGGCGAAGATCAAGGAGAAGCGCGAGAGCTGAGCGCCCTCCGAGGTCCACAGCGGGGCCGGATAGCATCTGGCCCCGATGGACACCGAAGCACAGCCCACGGAGCGCGACCGCTCCTCCAGCCCTTCCGGACCCGAGCAGCCCTCGGATCCGCAGGGGCCGGAGGACCGGTCGCGTTCCGCGTTCGCGGGGTGGATCGCGGACTGGGTGCCGGGCGGCCGGATCACCGTGACTCTCCTGGTCCTTCTGCTGTTCCTCCTGTTGCTGAGCACCTTCGTGCTGCAGCCGTTCCAGATCCCGAGTGGTTCGATGGAGCGGGGACTGAGGATCGGCGACCGGGTTCTCGTGAACAAGCTGGCGTACCGTTTCGACGGCCGGCCGCAGCGGGGCGACATCGTCGTCTTCGACGGCACCGGCCTCTTCGGGCACGGCGACTACATCAAACGCGTTGTCGGTGTGGGCGGGGACCACGTGGTGTGCTGCGACAGCGAGGGGAGGATCCGGGTGAACGGCCAGTCGGTCGACGAGTCGGCCTTCCTGCACCCCGGCGACCGTCCGTCCACGGTGCGCTTCGACGTCGTCGTCCCCGACGGCACCCTCTTCGTCCTCGGCGACCACCGCGACGACTCCAGCGACTCCCGCGACCACCTGGGCTCTCCGGGCGGCGGCATGGTGCCGTTGGACGCGGTGATCGGCCGCGCCGACTGGATCGCCTGGCCCCTCGGCCACGCCACCCACCTCGACCGTCCCGACGCCTACGCGCGCGTGCCGGACAGTGAGGCGCCCGGGCCGGAGCCCGTCAAGGGCGCCGATGGGTAGCCGGGGCAAACCACGCGGGGCGCACAGCAGCCCCGCGAAGACCCCGCTGCCCACCGGCTCCCGCCGCACCGGAGCGCCGTCCGGCGGCCGGTCCCGTGCCGAGCGGCGCAAGCTCCAGCGCAAGGTCAAACGGCGCCGCAGACGCGGAGCGGTCAAGGAGATCCCCCTTCTCGTGGGCGTCGCCGTCCTCATCGCACTGGTGCTGAAGACCTTCCTCGTCCAGGCGTTCGTGATCCCGTCGGGGTCCATGGAGCAGACCATCCGGATCGGGGACCGGGTCCTGGTGGACAAGCTCACCCCCTGGTTCGGCGCCGAGCCGGAGCGCGGGGACGTCGTCGTCTTCCGCGACCCCGGCGGCTGGCTCCGGGGCGAGCAGACCACCAAGAAGGACGACCCCGTCGTCGTCAAGCAGGTCAAGGAGGCTCTCGCCTTCATCGGGCTGCTGCCGTCCGACGACGAGAAGGACCTCATCAAACGGGTCGTCGGCGTGGGCGGGGACCACGTCAAGTGCTGTGACACCCAGGGACGGGTCACCGTCAACGGCGTTCCGCTGACCGAGGACTACCTGTACCCCGGCGACGTCCCCTCCAGGACGCCGTTCGACGTCACCGTCCCCGAGGGACGGCTCTGGGTGATGGGCGACCACCGGTCCGACTCCGCTGACTCCCGCGCCCACCAGGAGACCGACCACGGCACGGTCTCCGAGGACGAGGTGGTGGGGCGCGCCATGGTGATCGCCTGGCCGTTCGGCCACTGGGCCACCCTGGACGAACCGAAAACGTATGCGTCCTTGTCCGACTCGTCCCCGGGATCGGCCGCCGCTCCCCGGCAGTCGCATAGGGTTGCCCCCGACGATCCGAACACGATGATTCAACTCCCGACCCCTGCGGAACTCCCGCTCGTTATGGGAGTGGTGGGCCTGCGCCGTGTACGGGGCAGGCGGCGGCAGAGAGTGAGGAGTTGGCGTGGGGGATGTGGCGGTTGGCGCACGGTCCGGACACGACGGCGAGGAGAACCGCGGACGCCCCGTGGAGGAGGCCGGCCCGGCCGCGGACGGCGCCCAGGCCTTCGGACAGGACTCCGCGACCGAGGACGGCAGGGTGACGGACGAACAGAACGGACCACAGGACGAGGGAGTGGGCGGGACGCCTCCCGCGACGCCCCCCGCGGCCAAGAAGCAGCGTTCCTTCTGGAAGGAACTGCCGATCCTGATCGGCATCGCGCTGGTGCTGGCGCTGCTCATCAAGACGTTTCTGGTGCAGGCGTTCTCCATCCCGTCCGCCTCGATGCAGAACACCCTCGTCGAGGGTGACCGGGTCCTGGTCGACAAGCTCACCCCCTGGTTCGGCTCGGAGCCCGAGCGCGGCGAGATCGTCGTCTTCCACGATCCGGACCAGTGGCTGGCGGGCGAGCCGACGCCGGAACCGAACGCGCTGCAGACGGTCCTCAGCTGGATCGGCCTGATGCCGTCCGCGGACGAGAAGGACCTCATCAAGCGCGTCATCGGGGTCGGCGGCGACACGGTCGAGTGCAAGGGCACCGGCCCGCTGATGGTCAACGGCAAGGCGCTGAACGAGCAGCAGTACGTCTACCCCGGCAACACGCCGTGCAGCGTCGACGAGCAGGGCGGCCAGTTCAAGGTCAAGGTCCCCGAGGGCTCCATCTGGGTCATGGGCGACCACCGGCAGAACTCCCGGGACTCGCGCTACAACCAGTCGGACGAGAACGGCGGCATGGTCCCGGTGAAGGAGGTCGTCGGCCGTGCCATCGTGGTCGCCTGGCCGATGAACCACTGGGACACCCTGCCGGTCCCCGACACCTTCGACCAGGCCGGTCTGAGCGCCCGGTCGTCGGCCGCCGCCGCGCTGACGGTCGCGCCCCAGGGCCTGGCCCTCGCCGGTGTCGTACCGGTCGTCTGGTGGCGCCGACGGCGCACCGCCCCCACCGAGACCCACCGAGGCGCCTGACCGTCGAGGGGCGGGGCGTGCGTCCGCCGGAACCTGGCCGTCGAGGGGCGGGGCGTGCGTCCGCCGGAACCTGGCCGTCGAGGGGCGGGGCGTGCGTCCGCCGGAACCTGGCCGCCGAGAGGCGGGGGTCGTACGTCCGCCGGAACCTGGCCGCCCAGAGGTGGGGGTCGTGCGTCCGCCGGTGCCTGACCCCGAGGCCGCCGGGGTGGTGCGTGCGCCCGCGTCCGACTGCCGAAGGGCTGGGGGGACGGTTGCACCACCCCCCAGGTCTGCGTCTTCCGGTCGACAGGGGGACCAGCGATGCCGGGCCCGGAGGCCAGCGGCCTCTTGCAGGACCGCGAAGAAGACAGCGGGGTGCACCGGCGCCCGACCGCCGGAGGCAGGGGGCGTGCGTGCACCGGTGCCCGACCGCCGGGGGCAGGGGGGCGTGCACCGGCGCCCGACCGCCCAGGGCCGCGTGCCGTGCCTCCACCGGTGGTGATCCCGGGCGCCGGAAGGGCTGCCCCGCTGGGGTACCCCCGGGTAGGGTGCGGGTCCATGGGCGGCGAGAACACGACACGTACGGCCCCGCGTGGCGGCGGCGCGGACGAGCGCCCGGCGGGCAGCCGGACCGGGCAGCGGCTGTCCGGCCTCGCCGTGGCGCTGGGCCTGGCGCTGTTCCTCGGCGGATTCGCCTGGGCGGCGGTGGTGTACCGCCCCTACACCGTGCCGACCGGCTCCATGACGCCGACGATCGACGCCGGTGACCGGGTGCTGGCGCAGCGCGTCGACGGCACCGACGTCCGCCGCGGCGACGTCGTCGTCTTCAAGGACAAGACCTGGGCCGACGCCCCCATGATCAAACGTGTGGTCGCCGTCGGCGGGGACACCGTCTCCTGCTGCCACGAGGGACGGCTGAAGGTCAACGGCAAGGTGATCGACGAGTCGTACCTGCCCGCCGGCACGCCGGCCGAGTCCAGCGGCTTCCCGGCCGTGTCCGTACCCGAGGGCCGCCTCTTCCTGCTCGGCGACGAGCGCAGCGGCTCCCTGGACTCGACCGCCCACCTCACCGACGCCGCCGGCGGCACCGTGGCGCGCGACGCGGTGGACGGCCGTGTGGACGCCGTCGTCTGGCCCATGAGCGGCATGCTGGAGCGGCCGGCCGGCTTCGAGGCGCTGGGTGGCCTCTCCTCGCCGGGCCCTCTGCGGACCGTCGTCGCGCTGGTGATCGCCGGCATCGTGCTGATCATCGGCGGCGCCGCGTACGGGCCGCTCGCCGAGCGGGCGACGGCCTCGCGCGTCCGGGCCGGGACGGAGCCCGCCGGTGGCCGCTGAGACGGCCCGGGAGGGGCGGGATGCCCACGAGGGCGGGCTGCGCAAGGTCGCCCGGGTGGTGCTGCTCGACCCCGGGGACCGCATCCTGCTGCTGCACGGCCATGAGCCGGACGATCCGGCCGACGACTGGTGGTTCACCCCGGGCGGCGGGGTGGAGGGCGACGAGACCCGCGAGGAGGCCGCCCGGCGGGAACTCGCGGAGGAGACCGGCATCACCGACGTCGAGCTCGGCCCGGTGCTGTGGCGCCGCAGGTGCTCCTTCCCCTTCGCGGGCCGCCGCTGGGACCAGGACGAGTGGTACTACCTGGCCCGTACCACCCAGACCACGACCGAGGCCGCCGGTCTGACCGAGCTGGAGCGGCGCAGCGTCGTCGGAGCGCGCTGGTGGACGTGTGAGGAACTGTCCCGGGCACGTGAGACGGTGTATCCGACCAGACTCGCCGGGCTGCTGCGCACGCTGCTCGACGAGGGACCCCCCGCCGGGCCGGTGACCCTGGACACCGAAATCGTCTAGGGGCTCACGGGACTGGCGCACAATGGTGGGACCGCACGGCTGAAGGGGAACATGCCATGAGCGCCGAGGACCTCGAGAAGTACGAGACCGAGATGGAGCTCAAGCTCTACCGGGAGTACCGCGATGTCGTCGGTCTGTTCAAATACGTGATCGAGACCGAGCGGCGCTTCTACCTCACCAACGACTACGAGATGCAGGTGCACTCGGTCCAGGGTGAGGTGTTCTTCGAGGTCACCATGGCTGATGCCTGGGTGTGGGACATGTACCGGCCGGCTCGCTTCGTGAAGCAGGTGCGTGTGTTGACGTTCAAGGACGTGAACATCGAGGAGCTCAACAAGAGCGACCTGGAGCTTCCGGGAGGCTGACGTCCCCTGTCCGGGTGATCGGGTTTTCCACAGCCGCCCGACCGTCCACCAAGATCCAAAAGTTCGCTGAGCTGCCCTCATCGTTGGCGCCGGAGGTGGTGCCGACATGAACGCACGAGGTGCGATGGGCAAGTACGGCGAGACGCTCGCCGTCCGCCAGCTGTCCGAGGCCGGGATGACCGTCCTGGAGCGCAACTGGCGCTGTGGCCGGACCGGCGAGATCGACATCGTCGCCCGGGAGGGGGACGCCCTGGTCGTCTGCGAGGTCAAGACCCGCAGGGGAGGTTCCTTCGAGCATCCGATGGCCGCGGTGACCCCCGAGAAGGCGGAGCGACTGAGGCGGCTCGCCGACCGCTGGGCGCAGACCCACGGGGGAGCCCCGCCCGGCGGCGTCCGCATCGACCTGGTCGGCGTGCTCCTCCCGCGGCGCGGCGCCCCCGTCGTCGAGCACGCGCGGGGGGTGGCGTGATGGGGTTCGCGCGCACGTGCTCCGTGGCCCTCGTCGGCGTCGAGGGCGTGGTGGTCGAGGTCCAGGCCGATCTCGAACCGGGCGTGGCCGCGTTCACGCTGGTCGGGCTGCCGGACAAGAGCCTGACCGAGAGCCGGGACCGGGTGCGGGCCGCGGTGGTGAACTCGGGCGCGGAGTGGCCGCAGAAGAAGCTGACGGTGGGGCTCAGCCCGGCGTCGGTGCCCAAGAGCGGCAGTGGATTCGACCTCGCGGTCGCCGCGGCCGTGCTCGGAGCCGCCGAGCGGATCGACCCGCGGGTGCTCGCCGACATCGTGATGATCGGCGAGCTGGGCCTGGACGGGCGGGTCCGGCCGGTGCGCGGCATCCTGCCGGCGGTGCTGGCCGCGGCGGACGCCGGGTACGAACAGGTGGTCGTGCCGGAATGCGCCGCCGCCGAGGCGTCCCTGGTGCCCGGCGTGTCGGTACTCGGCGTGCGGAGCCTGCGACAGCTGATCGCCGTCCTCGCCGACGAACCCGTACCGGAGGAGGAGCCCGACCAGCAGGGCCGGCCCGACCCCCTCCTCGCGGGCCTGCGCATGCCCGGCACGGGCGCCGCCACCGGAATGCACGCCATGGGAGCGGCCCAGCACGACCACGGCCACGACCTCGCCGACGTCGTGGGCCAGGACTCGGCACGCACCGCGGTGGAGGTCGCCGCGGCCGGCCGCCACCACCTGTTCCTGGAGGGGCCGCCCGGCGCCGGGAAGACCATGCTCGCCGAGCGGCTGCCCGCCATCCTGCCCCGGCTCGACCGGTCGGAGTCGCTGGAGGTCACCGCGGTGCACTCGGTGGCGGGCCTGCTACCGCCCGGCAAGCCCTTGATCGACGCCGCTCCCTACTGCGCGCCGCACCACTCCGCCACGATGCAGGCGCTCGTCGGGGGCGGCCCCGGCATCGCGCGGCCCGGTGCCGTGTCGCTGGCACACCGAGGTGTCCTGTTTTTGGATGAAACACCGGAGTTCAGCAGCCATGCGCTGGACGCCCTGCGCCAGCCGCTGGAGGCCGGGCACGTCGTCATCGCACGCAGCGCGGGTGTGGTGCGGTTCCCGGCACGGTTCCTGATGGTGCTCGCCGCCAACCCCTGCCCGTGCGGGCGCTTCTCGGGGAAGGAGGACCTGTGCGAGTGCCCGCCCTCGGCGATCCGCCGCTATCAGGCCAGGCTGTCCGGCCCGCTGCTCGACCGGGTCGACCTCCGGGTCGAGGTGGACCGGGTCACGCGCAGCCAACTCGCCGGCCACGGCACCCGGGGCGCCACCACCGCCACGGTCGCCGACCGAGTGCGGGCGGCTCGGGAACGGGCGGCCGCGCGCCTCGCGGGCACCCCGTGGCGGTCCAACAGCGAGGTGCCCGGACGGGAACTGCGCAGCCGTTGGCACGCCGCGCCCGGCGCGCTGGACGAAGCGGAACGCGGCCTGGAACGGGGCGTGCTCACCGCCCGCGGCCTCGACCGGGTCCTGCGGGTCGCCTGGACCGTCGCCGACCTGGTCGGCCACGACCGGCCCGACGCGAAGGACGTCGCCCTCGCCCTGCAACTGCGCACCGGGGTGCCGCGAGGCGTCCCCATGGCCCTGGGCGTCCCGGCGTGACCCGGTACCGGGCCGGGATCGGTGAGGGGCCCGGGGACGGTGACGTGACGAGGGACGGCGACGCCGTCCGGGACGCGGAGGCGTCCGGGTGCGGTGGTGCACAGCCGGGGGCCGGCCCGCCCCCCGGCGGTGGTCCGACCGGGGACGCGGACATGACCGGCAAGGCGGACGTGACCGGCAAGGCGGGCGCGAGCGAGGGAGCCGGCCCGGCCGGGGGCGGCGGTGCGTACGGAGGTGACGGCATGACCACGGACGGTGTGCCCCGGGGCGATGGCGTGCTCGGGGACGACCTGCCGGGGAGCGGGGGCAGGGGACGGGACGGCCGGGTGGACGACGAGTTGCTCGGCCGGGTCTTCCTCACCCGGGTCATCGAGCCCGGCGACGAGGCCGGTGGACGGTGGGTGCGGGAGCGCGGCGTCGTGGAGGTGGCGCGGCGGCTGCGGGAGGGCGGGCGCGCGCTTCCGGGGGTGAGCGGAAAGCGGTGGGCCGGGCTGTGTGCCCGGGCCGCGCAGGCCGAGCCCCGCAGGGACCTGGCCGTCGCACGGGCGGCGGGAGCACGCTTCGTGGCACCCGGGACGGCCGAGTGGCCGGGGCAGCTCGACGACCTGGGGGACGCCCGGCCCCTCGGGCTGTGGGTGCGCGGCCGGCCCAGTCTGCGCATGTGGGCGCTGAGGTCGGTGGCGGTCGTCGGTGCCCGTGCCTGCACCGAGTACGGCGCCCACATGGCGGCGACCCTCGCCGCCGGCCTCGCCGAGCGCGGCTGGGTCGTGGTGTCCGGCGGCGCCTACGGGGTCGACGGCGCCGCCCATCGGGGCGCCCTCGGGGCGGGCGGCGCCACCGCCGCGGTCCTCGCCTGCGGCGTCGACCGTCCCTACCCGCCCGGACACACCGGACTGATCACCAGGATCGCCGAACAGGGACTGGTCGTCGGGGAACTGGCGCCGGGCGACCATCCGACACCGAGCAGGTTCATCCTGCGCAACCGCGTGATCGCCGCGCTGACCCGGGGCACCGTGGTCGTCGAGGCCGCCTACCGCAGCGGCTCGCTGGTCACCGCGCGGGCGGCCCAGCGCCTGGGACGGCACACGATGGGGGTGCCCGGGCCGGTCACCAGCGCGCTGTCCGCGGGGGTGCACGAGCTGCTGCGCGGAGACGCGGTGCTCGTCACCGACGCCGACGAGGTCGTCGAACTGGTCGGCGACATGGGCGAGCTGCCCCCGGACCGGCGCGGACCGGTGCTCCCCACCGACCTGCTGGAACCTCGGGCCCGGCAGGTGCTGGCCGGGCTCCCGGCGCGCGGCGCGGCGACCGCGGCCGAGGTGGCGCGACGCGCCCAGACCACGGAGGACGACGCGATCGCGAGACTGTACGAGCTTCGAGCACTTGGTTACGTCGAACGACACGGCGATGGCTGGATGTTGACACGCCAGACGGTGATCTCGGTCCGCGGCGGCCGGAGCCGGTGATGACCCAGCGTGTTCGGCCGTCTGGGGGAACCCCTACGCCCTTGGGTTTTCTGGCAGTTGGGGTATTCCAATGATCACCCAGAGCGATCATCGTCCCCCCTGTAGAGCGTTCAGCGGAACGTATCTGCGTAGGGTCACCGCCTCGCTCTTCGCACACCGCGACGGTCCAGTCACGCTACGCTCACGAGGATTCCGACGCAGAGAGCCGACAGCAGGCGACAACGAGACAGCAGACCACCGGCCTCATCCAGGCACATCACGGCAGAACGGCACAAGGCGACGAATGCCCCAGCACACCTCCGGGTCCGACCGGGCGGCGATCCCCCCAGCCGCCCGCGACGGTGGCAACGTGCGACCGTCCGCCCCCTTGACGCTCGACGAGTTGTGGCGGTCGTACAAGGCGACGGGGGACGAGCGGCTGCGGGAACAGCTGATCCTGCACTACTCGCCCCTTGTGAAGTACGTGGCGGGCCGGGTCAGCGTGGGGCTGCCGCCCAACGTGGAGCAGGCGGACTTCGTCTCCTCGGGCGTGTTCGGACTGATCGACGCGATCGAGAAGTTCGACATCGACCGGGAGATCAAGTTCGAGACGTACGCGATCACCCGGATCCGGGGCGCGATGATCGACGAGCTGCGGGCACTGGACTGGATCCCCCGGTCGGTGCGGCAGAAGGCGCGGAACGTGGAGCGCGCGTACGCGACCCTGGAGGCCCGGCTGCGGCGGACCCCGTCGGAGGGCGAGGTGGCCGTCGAGATGGGGATCGCGGTCGAGGAGCTCCACGCGGTCTTCAGCCAGTTGTCGCTGGCCAACGTGGTGGCGCTGGAGGAGCTGCTGCACGCCGGGGGCGAGGGCGGGGACCGGCTGAGCCTCATGGACACGCTGGAGGACACCGCCGCCGACAACCCGGTCGAGATCGCCGAGGACCGGGAACTGCGGCGCTTCCTGGCGCGGGCGATCAACACGCTGCCCGACCGGGAGAAGACCGTCGTCACGCTGTACTACTACGAAGGGCTGACGCTCGCCGAGATCGGGAACGTGCTGGGCGTCACCGAGAGCCGGGTCAGTCAGATCCACACCAAGTCGGTGCTGCAACTGCGGGCCAAGCTGGCGGGATTCGGTCGCTGACCTGCTATTACGGCCGACGGCCAGCCCGGTCGGCGCCCCCGTCGGGGTCTCCTTCCGGGGTCGTTCGACGGTCGTTCGGCGGTCGTGCCGCCGGGTGAGTGACTCCCGTGCGGGGTGGCGCGTCCGTAAAGTGGTGACGTGCCAAGGATTCGAGCGGCCTCCGTGGCCGAGCACCGGTCGATGCAGCGTGCCGCCCTGCTGGACGCGGCACGCTCCCTGCTGTCCGACGGCGGAACGGAGGCGCTGACCTTCCCCGCCCTCGCCGAACGGACGGGTCTTGCCCGGTCGTCCGTCTACGAGTACTTCCGGTCGCGGGCGGCGGTCGTCGAGGAGCTGTGCGCCGTCGACTTCCCGGTCTGGGCCGCGGAGGTCGAGGCGGCGATGGAGCGTGAGACGACGCCCGAGGGGAAGGTCGAGGCGTACGTGCGCAAGCAGCTCGACCTCGTCGGGGACCGGCGGCACCGGGCCGTCGTGGCCATCTCCGCGAGCGAGCTGGACGCCGGCGCGCGCGAGAAGATCAGGGCGGCGCACGGCGGGCTGATCGCGATGATCGTCGAGGCACTGGGGGAGATGGGGCACGCCCAGCCGCGACTCGCGGCGATGCTGCTGCAGGGGGTCGTGGACGCGGCCGTGCGGCGGATCGAGCTGGGGGCGGCGGAGGAGCCGACGGAGATCACGCGGGCGGCGGTCTCCATGGCGTTGCGGGGCGTGCGGGGCTGACCACCCGGAGGGCGGTTGACGCCCTGCGTGCCGGCCGCGCGCCCGGTGTCCTCGTCCCGGGGCGGGGGAGCGGCCCGGCGCCACGGGGTGCCGAGCGCGCCGGCCTCCTGCCGCCGCTGGGGACCGGGCCGCCGACGGGGACCTCGCAAGCTGTTCGGGCGCGGGGGAGAGGCCGCGGTCAGGCCCGCGGCCGCTCGGGCAAGGGCACACCCAGGACCGGCAGGAGTCTCGACGGCCCCCCGTTCAGCAGCCACGGCGGGAGCAGGGACAGCGGGTCGAGGTAGACGTCGCCCCGCAGCAGGCCCCAGTGCAGGCAGCCCACGCAGTGGGAGCCCGTCGCCCCGACCGTGCCGAGCACCTCGCCCGCCGCGACCTCGTCGCCCTTCGCCACCGACACCTCGACGGGTTCGTACGTCGTCCGCAGAGGAGGCTCGCCCGTCCCCGTCCCCGTTCCCGTCAGCTCCAGCGAGACGACGCCCCTCCCCGCCACCCGCCCCGCGAACGACACCCTTCCCGCCGCCACCGCCCGTACCGGGGCTCCGGCCGCCGCGGCGAGGTCCACGCCGCGGTGGCCCCGGCCGTACGGCGTAGCCGGGGGTTCCCACCCCCGGGTGACCGCGGGCCGGGTGCCGACAGGCCAGTGGCGGGCCACGGCCGGCACCGCCGGGTCCGGCACCCGCCCGGTGCCCGTGACCGGCACGGACACCGCCGCCGCCACCGCGGGCACCGTCGGCGGCGGTCGCAGCGGGCCCGGAGCCAGGACGGTCAGCAGCAGCGCCACCCCTGAACACGCACTCGCACATCGCCTCACACGCATGGGAGAACCCTTGCGCGACCGGGGCCGTCACCACCCGGCGCTGTGGACCGCGCCCCGGTTGTGGACAGCCGCGTCACCCGGTACCCCGCGGGTCCCGTACACTTCTGATGGCGATCCGGGTCACCGGGTCGACTTCGCACGCCCCGACACGAGGCCGTTCCAGGTCCGTGTCAGCGCCCCTCGGTCCCTTGCGGCACGGCGCATCGCGGGCGTCAGGCGCGGGAGCCGTCCGGCTCGCGCGGCACAACCGAGAACTCAAGGAGATACGGCCATGGCCGTCGTCACGATGCGGGAGCTGCTGGAAAGCGGCGTCCACTTCGGTCACCAGACCCGTCGCTGGAACCCGAAGATGAAGCGCTTCATCTTCACCGAGCGCAACGGCATCTACATCATCGACCTGCTCCAGTCGCTGTCGTACATCGACCGCGCCTACGAGTTCGTCAAGGAGACCGTCGCCCACGGCGGCACGGTCATGTTCGTCGGCACGAAGAAGCAGGCGCAGGAGGCCATCGCCGAGCAGGCCACCCGCGTCGGCATGCCCTACGTCAACCAGCGCTGGCTGGGCGGCATGCTCACCAACTTCTCGACCGTCTACAAGCGCCTGCAGCGCCTGAAGGAGCTCGAGCAGATCGACTTCGAGGACGTGGCCGCCTCCGGCCTCACCAAGAAGGAGCTGCTGGTCCTCTCCCGCGAGAAGGCCAAGCTGGAGAAGACCCTCGGCGGTATCCGCGAGATGTCCAAGGTGCCCAGCGCCGTCTGGATCGTGGACACCAAGAAGGAGCACATCGCGGTCGGTGAGGCCCGGAAGCTCAACATCCCGGTCGTCGCCATCCTCGACACCAACTGCGACCCCGACGAGGTCGACTACAAGATCCCGGGCAACGACGACGCGATCCGCTCCGTCACCCTGCTCACCCGTGTGATCGCCGACGCGGTCGCCGAGGGCCTCATCGCCCGTTCCGGTGTCGCCACCGAGGGCAAGGGCGACAAGGCCGCGGGCGAGCCGCTGGCCGCGTGGGAGCGCGACCTGCTCGAGGGCGAGAAGAAGGCGGACGCCGAGGGTGCCGCCGAGAAGCCGGCCGAGGCCGCCGAGGCTCCGGCTGAGGCCGCCGCCGAGGCCCCTGCCGAGGCTGCCGCCGAGGCGCCTGCCGCGGACGCCGAGCAGGCCTGACCCCTCACCCCCTTCGGGTACTGGACGGCGGGGGCCCACCAGCCCCCGCCGTCGGCCCGTAGATCTTCCGACTTCGAGAGAGATTCCGGAATCATGGCGAACTACACCGCCGCCGACGTCAAGAAGCTTCGTGAGCTCACCGGCGCCGGCATGATGGACTGCAAGAAGGCGCTGGACGAGGCCGAGGGCAACGTCGAGAAGGCCGTCGAGGCGCTCCGCATCAAGGGCCAGAAGGGCGTCGCCAAGCGCGAGGGCCGCTCCGCCGAGAACGGTGCCGTCGTCTCGATCATCGCCGACGACAACACCTCGGGTGTCCTCGTCGAGCTGAAGTGCGAGACGGACTTCGTCGCCAAGGGCGAGAAGTTCCAGAACGTCGCCACGGCCATCGCCGAGCACGTCGCCAAGGCCGCCCCGGCCGACCTCGAGGCGCTGCTCGCCTCCGAGATCGAGCCCGGCAAGACCGTCCAGGCGTTCGTGGACGAGGCCAACGCCAACCTCGGCGAGAAGATCGTCCTGGACCGCTTCGCGCAGTTCTCCGGCGGCTTCGTGTCCGCGTACATGCACCGCACGATGCCCGACCTGCCCCCGCAGATCGGTGTCCTCGTCGAGCTGGACAAGCCGAACCCCGAGATCGCCAAGGGCGTCGCCCAGCACATCGCCGCCTTCGCGCCGAAGTACCTCTCCAAGGAGGACGTCCCGGCCGAGGTCGTCGAGTCCGAGCGCCGCGTCGCCGAGGAGACCACCCGCGCCGAGGGCAAGCCCGAGGCCGCCCTGCCGAAGATCGTCGAGGGTCGCCTCAACGGCTTCTTCAAGGACGCCACGCTGCTGGGCCAGCCCTACGCGCTCGACAACAAGAAGTCCGTCCAGAAGGTGCTGGACGAGGCCGGTGTCACCCTGAAGCGCTTCACGCGCATCAAGGTCGGCATCTGAGTCCGTACCGCGACGGACGCGCGACCCCGGTAGGGTCGACAGCAGTCGTCCGCGCCGTTGCCGTCCGCCGCCGCGCACCCGCGCGCGGCGGCGGGCGACAGCAGAACTGACGAGGAGGCCATTGCCGCGTATGGGATGCGATCACGCCCCCCACCGGCAGTGGCCTTCTTCGTGTGTGTGACCCACGTAAAAGAGGCGAGATTCCCATGACCACCAAGGCCGAGAAGAGCGACGACGGCAAAGTACGCGGCCGCTTCATGCTGAAGCTGTCCGGAGAGGCCTTCTCCGGCGGTGGGGGCCTGGGCGTCGACCCCGACGTGGTGCACGCCATCGCCCGCGAGATCGCGGCCGTCGTGCGCGACGGCGCGCAGATCGCCGTCGTCATCGGCGGCGGCAACTTCTTCCGCGGCGCCGAACTGCAGGTGCGTGGCATGGACCGTGCCCGCTCCGACTACATGGGCATGCTCGGCACCGTGATGAACTGCCTGGCCCTCCAGGACTTCCTGGAGAAGGAGGGCGTCGACTGCCGCGTGCAGACCGCCATCACCATGGGCCAGGTCGCCGAGCCGTACATCCCGCTGCGCGCCGTGCGCCACCTGGAGAAGGGCCGCGTGGTCATCTTCGGCGCCGGTATGGGCATGCCCTACTTCTCCACGGACACCACCGCCGCCCAGCGCGCCCTCGAGATCGACGCGGAAGCGCTGCTGATGGGCAAGAACGGTGTGGACGGGGTCTACGACTCCGACCCGAAGACCAACCCGGACGCCGTGAAGTTCGACGCGCTCGGGTACGGCGAGGTCATCACCCGTGACCTGAAGGTCGCCGACGCCACGGCCGTCACGCTCTGCCGCGACAACAGCCTCCCGATCGTGGTCTTCGAGCTTTTGAAGGAGGGCAATATCGCCCGCGCCGTCAAGGGTGAGAAGATCGGCACGCTTGTGGGTGACCAAGGCAGCCGGGACTGACCGGAGAACCACCCCCTGTCCGCGGACGCCACCTGTCCGGGGGACGGACGGGACGGGGCCGGGCCGGGGGATGGACAATGTCCCGCCGGTCGGGAACCGTGCAGGAAGAACGCGACGCAGCCGGCCGCAGCCCCGAGAGGGAACCGCAGCCGGGCCTACTCAAGACACGCAGGAGCAAGTGGTGATCGAAGAGACCCTCCTCGAGGCCGAGGAGAAGATGGAGAAGGCCGTCGTGGTCGCCAAGGAGGACTTCGCCGCGATCCGCACCGGTCGTGCGCACCCGGCGATGTTCAACAAGATCGTGGCCGACTACTACGGCGCGGTGACGCCGATCAACCAGCTGGCCTCGTTCTCCGTGCCCGAGCCGCGCATGGCCGTGGTGACGCCCTTCGACAAGAGCGCGCTGCGCAACATCGAGCAGGCCATCCGCGACTCCGACCTGGGCGTCAACCCCAGCAACGACGGCAACATCATCCGGGTGGTGTTCCCCGAGCTCACCGAGGAGCGCCGCCGCGACTACATCAAGGTCGCCAAGGCCAAGGGCGAGGACGCCAAGGTGTCCATCCGCTCCGTGCGCCGCAAGGCCAAGGACGCCATCGACAAGCTGATCAAGGATGGCGAGGTCGGCGAGGACGAGGGCCGCCGTGCGGAGAAGGAGCTCGACGACACCACCGCCAAGTACGTCGCCCAGGTGGACGAGCTCCTGAAGCACAAGGAAGCGGAGCTGCTCGAGGTCTGATGAACGACTCTTCCTGGGGAGCGCCGCCACAAGCCGGGTACTGGGGGCCGTCCGACCAGGGACCCGTCCAGGGCGTTGCCCCGGCGGGTCCCGCGTACGATGCGCACTACGCGCAGCAGACTCGCCCCATGCCCGTAGTGCCCGACGTACCCGACCACGGCGGAGACCAGGATGACGACCGGGGGGCCGCTCGGCTGAGCGGTCCCCTGTTCCGAGACGAGCCGTCGCGCGACGACACGCACCGCGGCGCGAACCCGTCGGCCCAGCCGTATGGGGCGGTGCCGCAGAATCCGGAGCCCATGCCCGACGCCCCGCAGCCGCAGCCGCAGAAGAAGAGCGCGGGGCGCGACCTGGGTGCCGCGATAGGGGTCGGTGTCGGGCTCGGCGTGGTGATCGTCGCGTCGCTGTTCGTCGTCAAGGCCGCCTTCGTCGGTGTCATCGCGATAGCCGTCGTGGTGGGCCTGTGGGAGCTGACCAAGCGGCTGGACGAACGCAAGGGCATCAAGGCGCCCCTCGTGCCGCTCGCGGTCGGCGGCGCGGCGATGGTCGTCGCCGGGTACGTGCGCGGCTCCGAGGGCGCGTGGGTCGCCATGGCGCTCACGGCGCTGGCGGTCCTCGTGTGGCGGATGACCGCACCGCCGGAGGGCTACCTCAAGGACGTCACGGCCGGCCTGTTCGCGGCGTTCTACGTGCCGTTCCTGGCCACGTTCGTCGCGATGATGCTGATGGCGGACGACGGACCGTGGCGGGTCCTGGTCTTCCTGATACTGACGGTCGTCAGCGACACCGGCGCCTACGCCGTCGGCTGGCGCTTCGGCAGGACGAAGCTCGCCCCGCGCATCAGTCCCGGCAAGACCCGCGAGGGTCTGCTGGGAGCGGTGGCGTTCGCGATGGCGGCGGGCGCGCTGTGCATGCAGTTCCTGATCGACGACGGCACCTGGTGGCAGGGCCTGCTGCTCGGCCTCGCGGTCGCCGTCAGCGCCACACTGGGTGACCTCGGCGAATCCATGATCAAGCGAGACCTCGGCATCAAGGACATGGGCACGCTGCTGCCGGGCCACGGCGGCATCATGGACCGGCTGGACTCACTGCTGCCGACGGCGCCGGTGGTGTGGCTGCTGCTGGTGATCTTCGTCGGCTCGGGCTGACCTCGCGCGCGACCGTGCCGGGCCCTCGTCCTCCTGCGGGACGGGGGCCCGACCGCTGTCCGGCCCACGGGGCTCCAGGGCCAAGGGTGACACCTGCCGGATCATGGGCCGACCGGCCACCCGTGTGGATCTGCGACACTGGTTGGGTCATGCCTAAGCCCGGAGAACTCACATTCGTCGCCCCGCGCGGAGCCAAGAAGCCGCCGCGGCACCTCGCCGACCTCACGCCCGCCGAGCGGAAGGAGGCTGTCGCCGCGATCGGTGAGAAGCCGTTCCGTGCGAAGCAGCTCTCGCAGCACTACTTCGCGCGGTACGCGCACGACCCCGAGCAGTGGACCGACATCCCGGCCGGCTCCCGCCAGGGGCTCCAGGAGGCGCTGCTTCCCGAGCTGATGTCGGTCGTCCGGCATCTGTCGACCGACGAGGGGACCACGCGCAAGACGCTGTGGAAGCTGTTCGACGGGACGCTCGTCGAGTCCGTGCTGATGCGCTACCCGGACCGGGTGACCATGTGCATCAGCTCCCAGGCGGGCTGCGGCATGAACTGCCCGTTCTGCGCCACCGGCCAGGCCGGCCTGGACCGGAACCTGTCGACCGCCGAGATCGTGCACCAGATCGTGGACGGGATGCGGGCGCTGCGCGACGGCGAGGTCCCCGGTGGACCCGCCCGGCTCAGCAACATCGTGTTCATGGGCATGGGCGAGCCCCTGGCCAACTACAACCGCGTCGTCGGCGCCGTCCGCCGGCTCACCGACCCCGAGCCGGACGGACTGGGGCTCTCCCAGCGCGGCATCACGGTCTCCACGGTCGGCCTCGTCCCCGCGATCCACCGCTTCGCCGACGAGGGCTTCAAGTGCCGCCTCGCCATCTCGCTGCACGCGCCCGACGACGAGCTGCGCGACACGCTCGTGCCCGTCAACACGCGGTGGAAGGTGCGCGAGGTCCTGGACGCCGGGTTCGAGTACGCGGCGAAGTCCGGGCGCCGGCTGTCGATCGAGTACGCGCTGATCCGCGACATCAACGACCAGGCCTGGCGCGGTGACCGGCTCGGGCGGCTGCTCAAGGGCAGGCCCGTGCACGTCAACCTCATCCCGCTCAACCCCACGCCCGGCTCGAAGTGGACCGCGTCGCGGCCCGAGGACGAGAAGGCGTTCGTGGAGGCGATCGCGGCGCACGGTGTGCCGGTGACGATCCGGGACACCCGTGGGCAGGAGATCGACGGGGCGTGCGGTCAGCTCGCCGCGAGCGAGCGGTAACCTGACGGGCATCAGTACAACTTCATATTCCGAAGTACATCTTCATATTCCGACAGGGGAGCGCCACAGCGCTGAGAGTGCGGCACCGGCCGCAGACCCTCCGAACCTGGCCCAGGTCATTCTGGGTAGGGAGATCGGTCATCACTCGAGCTGTTGCGCCCTGCCCGGGACCCTCACCAGGGGTTCCGGGCAGGGCCGCGTCTTCTCCTGGTCACCCAGGAGGAATTCAGTGAGCATCACCAAGAAGGCCGCCGCCCTGGTCGTCGGGCTCGGCATGGTCGGCGGCCTGGCCGCCTGTGGATCGTCGTCCGACGGCGACGGCAAGGGCTCCGGCGACCCCAAGACGGTGACCCTGGTCAGCCATGACTCGTGGGCCGCGTCGAAGGACGTCATCGCCGCCTTCGAGAAGAGCTCCGGCTACAAGGTCAGGGTCCTGGAGGACGGCGACGCCGGGCAGGCCGTCAACAAGGCCATCCTCACCAAGGACAACCCGCAGGGCGACGTCTTCTTCGGCGTCGACAACACGCTGCTGTCACGGGCGCTCGACAACGGCCTGTTCCAGTCGTACGAGCCCAAGGGCTCCGACATGATCCTCCCCGAGTACCGGGTCGACCAGGGCAAGCACCGCGTCACGCCGATCGACACCGGCGACATCTGCGTCAACTACGACAAGGCGTACTTCGAGGAGCACGGGCTGACCCCGCCCGACTCCTTCGACGACCTCGCCGAGCCCGCGTACAAGGACCTCCTCGTCACCGAGAACGCCGGCAGTTCCTCGCCCGGCCTCGGCTTCCTGCTCGGCACCGCCGCGAAGTACGGCGACAAGGGCTGGGAGGAGTACTGGAAGAAGCTGAAGGCCAACGGCGTCAAGGTGGTCGACAGCTGGGAGCAGGCCTACAACGAGGAGTTCTCCGGCTCGGCCGGCGGGAAGAAGGCCGGCGGCGACCGCCCGCTCGTCGTCTCCTACGCCTCTTCGCCGCCCGTCGAGGTGGTCTACGCCGACCCGAAGCCGGACACCGCGCCGACGGGCGTCGCCGCCGGCACCTGCTTCCGCCAGGTCGAGTACGCGGGCCTGCTGACCAACGCGAAGAACCCCGAGGGCGGCAGGGCGCTGCTCGACTTCCTGATCGGCAAGGAGTTCCAGGACGACATGCCGCTGAACATGTTCGTCTACCCGGTGCGCGAGGCCGCGCAGGTGCCGCCGGAGTTCGTGAAGTACGGGCCGCAGGCCGAGAACCCCCAGACCATGGACGCGCAGAAGATCGCCGACCACCGTGACCAGTGGGTCAAGTCGTGGACCTCGCTCCTCCTGAAGTGACCAAGGACAAGACCGCCACCGCCCGGTGGCGCGGGAGCGCGGCGCGGCTCGCCCTGATGGCCGTGCCCGTCGCGTTCTTCGCGGTGTTCTTCGCCTACCCCGTCGCCGCCATCCTCGCGCGAGGACTGGAGGTGGACGGGGCCTGGCGGTTCGGGCGCATCGCGGACGTCTTGGCACAGCCCGACGTCCGACACGTGCTGTGGTTCACCACCTGGCAGGCGCTCGCCTCGACCGCGCTCACGCTGCTGATCGCCCTGCCCGGCGCGTACGTCTTCGCGCGCTTCGACTTCCCCGGCAAGCAGGTGCTGCGGGCCGTGGTGACCGTGCCGTTCGTGCTGCCGACGGTCGTCGTGGGCACGGCGTTCCTGGCCCTGGTCGGGCGCGGCGGGCTCCTCGACGAGCTGGGCGGCGTACGGCTGGACACCACCGTGTGGGCGATCCTGCTCGCCCACGTCTTCTTCAACTACGCCGTCGTGGTGCGCACCGTCGGCGGACTGTGGGCGCAGCTCGACCCGCGCCAGGAGGAGGCGGCGCGGATGCTCGGAGCGTCCCCGCTGAGGGCCTGGCGGCAGGTCACCCTGCCCGCGCTCGCGCCCGCCGTGGCCGCCGCGGCGCTGATGGTGTTCCTGTTCACCTTCACCTCCTTCGGGGTGGTCCAGATCCTCGGCGGGCCGACCTTCTCCACCCTGGAGGTGGAGATCTACCGGCAGACCTCGCAGGTCTTCGACCTGTCCACGGCCGCCGTGCTGACGCTGATCCAGTTCGCGGCGGTCTGCGCCATCCTCGCCGTGCACGCCTGGACGGTCCGGCGGCGGGAGACGGCCCTCAGGCTGGTGGACGCCGCCGGTACCGCGCGCCGGCCGCGCGGTACCGGCCAGTGGGCGCTGCTCGCCGGGGTCCTGGTCACCGTCGCCGTGCTGCTGGTGCTGCCGCTCGCCGTGCTGGTCGAGCGGTCACTGGGCGCGCCCGGCCTCGGCTACTACCGGGCGCTCACCCGGGAGGACGGCGGCGCGTTCCTCGTCCCGCCGATCGAGGCGGTCGGCAACTCCCTCCAGTACGCCGTCGCCGCCACCGCCATCGCCGTGGTGATCGGCGCGCTGGCCGCCACCGCGCTCACCCGGCGCGACGCGGGCCGCTTCGTCCGAGGCTTCGACGCGCTGCTGATGCTGCCGCTCGGGGTGTCCGCCGTGACGGTCGGCTTCGGGTTCCTGATCGCGCTGGACGAGCCCCCGCTGGATCTGCGGTCCTCCTGGATCCTCGTGCCGCTCGCCCAGGCGCTGGTCGGCGTGCCCTTCGTCGTACGGACCATGCTGCCGGTGCTGCGCGCGGTGGACGTACGACTGCGGGAGGCGGCGGCGGTGCTCGGGGCGTCGCCGTGGCGGGTGTGGCGGGAGGTCGACCTGCCGATGGTGCGGCGGGCGCTGCTGGTCGCGGCCGGGTTCGCCTTCGCCGTGTCGCTCGGGGAGTTCGGGGCGACCGTGTTCATCGCGCGGCCCGACAACCCGACGCTGCCGGTCGCCGTGGCGCGGCTGCTGGGGCGGCCCGGGGACATGAACTACGGGCAGGCGATGGCCCTGTCGACGATTCTGATGGTGGTGTGCGCCGTGGCCCTGGTGGTACTGGAGCGGCTGCGGACCGACCGGAGCGGGGAGTTCTAGGGATGCTGCTGAGCCTGCGGGGCGCTACTGTCCGCTTCGGCGCGCGGGCCGTGCTGGACGCCGTCGACCTGGAGGTCGCCGAGCACGAGGTGGTCTGCGTCCTCGGGCCGAGCGGCAGCGGCAAGTCGACGCTGCTGCGGGCGGTCGCCGGACTCCAGCCGCTGGACGCCGGGCGGGTGACGCTGGACGGGCGGGACCAGTCCGGGGTGCCCGCGCACCGGCGCGAGGTCGGGCTGATGTTCCAGGACCACCAGCTGTTCCCGCAGCGGGACGTGGCGGGCAACGTCGCCTTCGGGCCGCGTGTGCGCGGCGCGTCCCGTGCCGAGCAGCACGAGCGGGTGGCGGAGTTGCTGGAGCTGGTCGGGCTGCCGGGCGCCGCCCGCCGGTCGGTCGCCGCGCTCTCCGGTGGCGAGCAGCAACGGGTGGCGCTGGCCCGCGCCCTCGCGCCCCGGCCCCGGCTGCTGATGCTGGACGAGCCGCTCGGCCAGCTCGACCGCTCGCTGCGGGAGCGGCTCGTGGTGGAACTGCGGGAGCTTTTCGGCCGGTTGGGCACCACGGTGCTCGCCGTGACGCACGACCAGGGCGAGGCCTTCGCGCTGGCCGACCGGGTCGTGGTGATGCGGGACGGGCGGATCGCCCAGTCGGGGACGCCCCTGGAGGTCTGGCAGCGGCCCGCCGACGCGTTCGTGGCCCGCTTCCTCGGCTTCGACAACGTGGTCGGGGCGACCGTCACCGGGCAGGCCGCGGACACCCCCTGGGGCAAGGTGCCGGTCCCCGAGGACGCCCCGCAGGGAACGCACACCCTGCTGGTGAGGCCCGCCGGGGTACGCCTGGTGCCCGCCGACGCGGGCCTGCGCTGCACGGTCACCGCCCGCACCTTCCGGGGCACCCATGTCGCCGTGCACCTCCAGCCCGAGGGTGCGCCGCGCCTGGAGGCGGCGTGCGCGCTGCGGTCGGCGCCGGAGGTGGGGGACGCGCTCGGGGTGGAGTTCGACCCGGCGGAAATCGTCGTGCTCGGGTGAGGTCGCCGCTCGTAGGCTGACGGCCATGACGCTTCTCGCACACGATCGGTACTGCGACGAGATCGCCCGCCAGGTAGGGCGGTTGCGGACCGTGCTCACCTCCGGCGCCGACCTGTCCGCCACCGTGCCGACCTGCCCGGACTGGACCCTGGAGGACCTGGTACGTCATGTGGGCCGTGCCCTGCGCTGGACGGAACTGATCGTCCGTACCCGCGCCGAGGAGGACGTTCCGCTCGACCGGGCGCCGGGATCGGCGGGCCCCGGGGCGCAAGGGGACGCCACCGCGCTGGACGCCTGGCTGGCGGAGTCGGGATCGGCGGTCGTCGACACGCTGCGGGAGGCGGGCCCGGACGCGCGGGCGTGGTCGTGGGCCGGGATCGACAACGCGGGCTTCTGGGCCCGTCGGGTGACGCACGAACTCGTCGTCCACGGGGCGGACGCGGCCCTCGCGGCGGGCCGGCCGTTCGAGGCGGTCGCGGCCGAGGTGGCGGCCGACGCGGTCGACGAGTGGCTGGAGATCGTGCGGTTCGTGCAGCGGGTCCTTCCGGACGCGCCGGCGCGGGAGCTGCGGGCTCCGGGCCGGAGCATCCACCTGCACGCCACCGACACCGCCGTCGGTCTCGATGCCGGGCGAAGCGGTGCGGGGGTCCCCGCGTCCGAGGGGTGGGGGAGGGTGATCGAGCTACCCGAGGACGGTGTCACCTGGCGCCGTGGCCACGAGAAGGCGTCCGTGACGCTGCGGGGGCCGCTGACCTCCGTCCTGCTGGCCTTCTACGGCCGGTTGCCGCTGTCCGCCCCGGAACTCCAGGTGGTCGGCGACCGCGAGCTGCTGGAACTCTGGCTGGAGAAGGCGAAGTTCGGCTGAAACCGCGGTGGCCCGCCCCCGGCCGGGGACGGGCCACCGCGGTGACGGACCGATGTGCGGGGCGTCAGCGGCTGCTGTTCGCTCCACGACGGCGCAGGCCGAAGAAGACCGCGCCGCCACCGACGACGACCAGGGCCGCCGCGATGCCGACGATCGTGCCGGTGTTCGAGTTCGCACCGGTCTCGGCGAGGCTGGAGTCACCGGCCGCCGGGGACGGGGCGTTGCTCGTCACGGCCGCGGGCGCGGTGCTCTGGCTCGGCGAGGACTCCGGGACGGTGCTCTGGCTCGGCGAGGATTCCGGGGCGGACGGCGACGGGGCCGGCGCCGTGGTCTCCTCGGCCGGGGTCGAGGAGCTCTCCGACGGGGACGGGCTCGGCGTGCCCTCCGTCTTGCAGGGGGTCGACGGGGTCACGAGGTTCGGCTTGATGTCCTCGTCGACGTACTTGTCGGCCTTCACATGGATGCGGTACTCGGCGTTCGGCTTCCAGTCCGCGGCGAAGGTGATGGTGGTGCCCTCGCGCGAGCCCTTGACCGTCTGCTCGCCGATCTTCTCGTCGGTGCCGTTGTTCCGCAGGTAGACGGTGACGGTGGCGGGGATGCCCGCGGGGTCCACGTCGGTGACGGTGATGACGCCCTTGTCGCCTTCGCACTTGGCGGCGGCGGAGAACTCGCTGATGTCGCAGGCGAGGGCGTTGCCGGCGGCGCCGAGCGCCAGGGCCACCGAGGCGGAGGCGACGCCGAGGGCGCGAACGCTACGGCGTGACGCCGTGCGGCTGATTCTGGACAGGACTGCCACGTTTGTCCTTTACGGGAGAAGCAAGAAGCGGGGGGTGGAGAGGGTGCTGACGCGTGGTGATGTGGCGTCAGCACGCCCACGAGACTCCGGTCTATAAGCGGTGCATAAGCAGTGTCAACGCATATGCCTGCCCAGGACGTTGACTTTGCCGTCTTATTAACCGCCGATACGTTTCATCGATGCGGGAGCCCCTCGAGCCGACCGGCGCGATCGGGACTCCCCCGGCATCGTGTCCCCCGCCCGTGCTGGGCGTGCCCGCGTCTCAGCCCTGGACGGCCGCCGGGTCCATCCACACGACCTCCCAGGTGTGACCGTCGAGGTCGTCGAAGGCGCGGCCGTACATGAAGCCGTGGTCCTGGGTCTCGCCGCTGACCGTGCCGCCGGCCGCGACCGCCTTCTCCACCAGCTCGTCGACCTTCTCGCGGCTCTCGGCGCTCAGCGCGATCAGCACCTCGCTGGACTTCGTGGAGTCCACGATCTCCTTCTTCGTGAACATCCGGTACTTCTCGGGCGTGTGCACCATCACGACGATGGTCTCGCTGAGCGGGATCGACGCGGTGGTGTCGTCGCTGAACTCGGCGTTGATCTCGTAGCCGAGGTCGGTGAAGAACTTCTTCGAGGCGTCGAGGTCGTTGGTGGCCAGGTTCACGAAGATCATCTGCTGGTACATGGGGGCCTCTCCCGTCGGGGTCACGCTGGTGTGACGCCGTTCGCAAGGTAGGACGGGAGCGGCGCGCGGAACTCATCGCGGGTTCGGGGATTTCTTCGAAATTCTTTTCCCGCCGCACCGGGGCACCGCCGCACCGCGGCGCCGGGTGCGCCGTCAGTGGATCAGCGGCAGGGAGGCCAGTGCCGCGACGATCAGGGTGAGGGGGCCGAACAGGACGAGCAGCGACCCGGCGCGTACGGCGGCGGCGCCGCGCAGCACGGCCCGGGGTGCGCCCAGCCGCAGCAGGGCCTGAGTGGTGTCGGTGCGGGCCTGCTTGGTCTCGACGGCCGCCGTGAGCAGGGTGGCCACCGCGCATCCCGCGACGAGGAGGGCACCGAGGCTGCTCAGCGGGCCGAGGGCCGCTCCGTCCGACTCGTACAGCAGGGCCGCCGTGCAGGCCACGGACGCCACGGCGCAGACGACGCCCAGCGGGCGGCCGATACGGCTCGACTCCTCCATGAGGACCCGGCCGGCCAGCAGGCGCAGGGCGCCGGGGCGGCCTGCCTGGAGCACGCGGCCGCACAGGTGGGTGAGGCCGGGGCCGGCCAGGGCGAGGCCCAGGGCGGTGAGCGCCCAGCCGATGAGGACGCCGGCGGAAGCGGTGGTGCCGGGGGCGGGGGCGGCCGTGTTGCCGGCGCAGCTCTCCACGGACAGGCCCGCGGTGAGTACGGCGATGCCCCAGGGGAGGGTGGTGCTGTTCTGGGGGCGGGTCGTGGGCCGGGGGCCGGCCCCGGCGTCCGGCGCGGGCCGTGGCACGTCCGTCGCGGCCCGGGCAGGGGGGCGGTCGGTCCGCGTCCGCAGCGTGCCTTCCTCGGGGGAGGCATCCCCGGCGTCGGGCCGGGCGGCCTCGCCGCGCGCGGGTGCCGGGGCCTGGCGGGCGCCGAAGCGGCCGTACGCGCCGAAGGTCTCGCGGGCCGCGCTCCAGCCGTACGCGCCGAAGCGGCCGTAGCCGCGGGTCCGGGTGGCGGGGACGGGCCGGGCCTCTCGGGGGCGCAGGGTGAGGGCCACGGCTGCCGACGCGGTCGCCGGTACCAGGGCCAGCAGGGTCAGAGCCGCGGGGAAGGGGAGGGGCAGGCCGACGGCCAGGGCGTCGGGCACGGTGCCGTCGAGGGGCCTGCCCGTCAGGTCGCCGCGCAGGTGGAGGAAGAGGAGCAGGGCCAACGCCGAGCCGAGCGCGCCGGCCAGGGCCGTGGCCGTCGCCGAGACGGCCATCAGCCGGCCGGGGCCCAGGCCGACCGCCGAGAGACCGGGGCGGGGCCGGGCGCCGGGATCGGCGCGGGCCACCGCGACGGCGAGGTACACCGTGGCGGTGAGGGGGGCCGCGCACCAGGCCAGCCGGAGGGCGGAGGGGCCGGGCGCGTCGGGGTGGCTCATCGCGTGGCCGAGGGCGCACAGCAGCAGGAAGCCCGTGCCCGCCGAGGCCACCGTGACGAGGAAGCGGCGCAGTTGGACGGCGAGGTGGGCGGCGCGGATCAGGCGGAGAGCGAGCACGCCGCCCGGCCTTCCGTTCCGGAGGTGTCGGCGGCCCCCGTGTCCTGCGCGGCCCCGGTGACCGGGGGCAGGTGCACGGTCCGCACCCGCCGTCCGTCCAGCAGCGCCACCGTGCGGTCCGCGAGGGCGGCGGTCTGCGCGTCGTGTGTGGCGAGGACGACGGTGATGCCGTGCGAGCGGGCCGCCGTGGTGAGCGTCCGCAGCACGTGGGCGCGGTCGGCGAGGTGCAGGGGGGCCGTCGGTTCGTCGGCGAAGAGGACCGCGGGGGCGACGGCGAGCGCGCGGGCGATGCAGACGCGCTGCCGCTCGGCCTGCTGGAGTTCGTGGGGGCGTCGGCGGGCCTTGTCCCCGACGTCGAGGCGCTCCAGCCACTCCAGGGCGGAGGTCTTGGCCCGGCGCCGGCCCGTGCCGCGCAGCATCAGAGGGAGGGCGGCGTTTTCCCAGACGTCGAGTTCCGGGACGAGGACGGGGGCGGGGTCGATCCAGCCGAAGCGGTCGCGGCGCAGTCGCTCCCGGCGGAGCGGTCGCATGGTGTGCACCGGCACGCTGTTGAACCACACCTCACCGTCCTGCGGCTTGGTCAGCCCGGCCAGACACCGCAGCAGCGTGGTCTTGCCGCTGCCGCGCGGGCCGGTCACGGCGAGGATCTCGCCCTCGTGGACGCCGATCGACACGCCTTGCAGCGCGGGGGAGCCGTCGTGGTGCTGGAAGCGCAGGGCACGGGCCCAGAGCACGTCGTTGTCCGGCGGAGCCTCCATGGGCGTACACCTCGGTTCTGATCAGAAATACCGTACTGATTCCCCCGTACGGGGGAACGAAGGCGAGGACTGGCGGTCACGGTCCTGGTTGCTGCCTGCAGGGCACTTGTGCCGACCGGGCTTTCCGACAGGGATCCCTGTCGTCCGACGAGAGAGGAGGAGTCACGGGCACGGTATGGAGTCGCCGCGAGGGAAGCCGGACAGCACGCGGCCCCGGGCCGCCGTTCTCACTCGAACGGACGGCACCGGGGCCGGTGATGATCATCCAGAAGGATGATCGGGGCTTCGCCGTGGTCAGAGCTTCGTCCACGCCTCCGTCAGCGTCGCGCGCAGGATCTGCTCGATCTCGTCGAAGGTCTCCTGGTTCGAGATCAGCGGCGGGGCGAGCTGGATGACCGGGTCGCCGCGGTCGTCGGCACGGCAGTACAGGCCGTTGTCGAAGAGCGCCTTCGACAGGAAGCCGTACAGGACGCGCTCGGTCTCCTCGTCGTTGAAGGATTCCTTGGTGTTCTTGTCCTTGACCAGCTCGATGCCGTAGAAGAAGCCGTTGCCGCGCACGTCGCCGACGATCGGCAGGTCGAGGAGCTTCTCCAGGGTGGCGCGGAAGGCGCCCTCGTTGTCGAGCACGTGCTGGTTGAGGCCCTCGCGCTCGAACAGGTCGAGGTTGGCGACGCCGACCGCGGCGGAGACCGGGTGACCGCCGAAGGTGTAGCCGTGCAGGAAGGTGTTGTCGCCCTTGTAGAACGGCTCGGCCAGGCGGTCGGAGATGATGCAGGCGCCGATCGGGGAGTAGCCCGAGGTCATGCCCTTGGCGCAAGTGATCATGTCCGGGACGTAGCCGAACTTGTCGCAGGCGAAGGTCGTGCCGAGGCGGCCGAAGGCGCAGATGACCTCGTCCGAGACGAGCAGGACGTCGTACTGGTCGCAGATCTCGCGCACCCGCTGGAAGTAGCCGGGCGGGGGCGGGAAGCAGCCGCCGGCGTTCTGCACGGGCTCCAGGAAGACGGCCGCGACCGTCTCCGGGCCCTCGAACAGGATCTGCTGCTCGATCTGGTCGGCGGCCCAGCGGCCGAAGGCCTCCGGGTCGTCGCCGAAGAGCGGGGCGCGGTAGATGTTGGTGTTCGGCACCTTGTGCGCGCCGGGGACCAGCGGCTCGAAGGGGGCCTTCAGGGCCGGCAGACCGGTGATCGACAGGGCGCCCTGCGGGGTGCCGTGGTAGGCGACCGCGCGGGAGATGACCTTGTGCTTGGTGGGCTTGCCGGTCAGCTTGAAGTACTGCTTGGCGAGCTTCCAGGCGGTCTCGACGGCCTCGCCGCCGCCGGTGGTGAAGAAGACCTTGTTGAGGTCGCCGGGGGCCTCGTTCGCGAGGCGCTCGGCCAGCTCGACTGCCTTCGGGTGGGCGTAGGACCACACCGGGAAGAAGGCGAGCTCCTGAGCCTGCTTCATGGCGGTCTCGGCCAGCTCGTGGCGGCCGTGTCCGGCCTGGACCACGAAGAGGCCGGCGAGGCCGTCGAGGTAGCGCTTGCCCTTGTCGTCGTAGATGTGGGTGCCCTCACCGCGGACGATGGTGGGGACGGGGGCGTTCTCGTACGACGACATGCGGGTGAAGTGCATCCACAGGTGGTCGTACGCGGTCCGGCTGAGGTCCTTGGGGTTGTCGGTACTCACGATTATCGGGTTCCCCACATGTAGGTCTGCTTCTTGAGCTTCAGGTAGACGAAGCTCTCGGTGGAGCGCACTCCGGGGACGGCCCGGATGCGTCGGTTGATGACCTCCAGAAGGTGGTCGTCGTCCTCGCAGACGACCTCCACCATCAGGTCGAAGGAGCCCGCGGTCATCACCACGTACTCGCATTCGGACATGGCCGTCAGCGCGTCGGCGACGGACTCCACGTCGCCTTCCACATTGACACCGACCATCGCCTGGCGGCGGAAGCCCACGGTGAGCGGGTCCGTGACGGCGACGATCTGCATCACGCCCTGGTCGAGGAGCTTCTGGACGCGCTGGCGCACGGCCGCCTCCGACAGGCCGACGGCCTTTCCGATGGCGGCGTACGGCCGGCGGCCGTCCTCCTGGAGCTGCTCGATGATGGCGAGGGAGACGGCGTCCAACTGGGGACCGCCGTTCCTGGACTCGCGGGAGTCCCTCTGGTCTGCGCTTCGACTGGCCACGACTCCACTGTGCACGACGTATCGACAGTTTCGCAAGGTCGAACCGATGAAATCCGTTGTGCGCGTCCTTTCAGGCTGCGGATTTCGCAATCGAGAGGGGAGTGGGGGTGTTGAAAACGTCGGGTCTCCGTCTAGGGTGGGTGTCTCAGTGTTTGGACAGCTGAGCGGTCCGAACCCGAGAGATCCGCAAGAGATCCGAAGTAGACATCGAACTTGGAGGGCCGGCAGTGAGCACCGAGCTGCGTCGTCTGCGCAACTACATCGACGGTGAGTTCCGGGACGCCGCCGACGGACGGACCACGGAGGTGGTCAACCCCGCCACGGGCGAGGCCTACGCCACCGCGCCCCTGTCCGGGCAGGCGGACGTCGACGCCGCCATGGCCGCCGCCGCCGCGGCCTTCCCGGCCTGGCGCGACACCACCCCGGCCGAGCGGCAGAAGGCCCTGCTGAAGATCGCGGACGCGTTCGAGGAGCGGGCCGAGGAACTGATCGCGGCCGAGGTGGAGAACACGGGCAAGCCCGTCGGGCTGGCCCGGTCCGAGGAGATCCCGCCGATGGTCGACCAGATCCGCTTCTTCGCGGGTGCGGCGCGGATGCTGGACGGGCGCAGCGCGGGCGAGTACATGGAGGGCCTGACCTCCATGGTCCGCCGCGAGCCGATCGGCGTCTGCGCGCAGGTCGCGCCGTGGAACTACCCGATGATGATGGCCGTGTGGAAGTTCGCCCCGGCGCTCGCCGCGGGCAACACGGTCGTCCTGAAGCCGTCCGACACCACCCCGGCGTCCACCGTCCTGATGGCCGACATCATCGGCTCGATCGTGCCCAAGGGCGTCTTCAACGTCATCTGCGGCGACCGCGACACCGGCCGTCTGATGGTCGAGCACCCGACCCCCGCGATGGCCTCCATCACCGGCTCGGTGCGGGCCGGCATGTCGGTCGCCGAGTCGGCGTCCAGGGACCTCAAGCGGGTGCACCTGGAGCTGGGCGGCAAGGCGCCGGTCGTCGTCTTCGAGGACACCGACATCCCCAAGGCCGTCGAGGGCATCTCGGAGGCGGGCTACTTCAACGCCGGCCAGGACTGTACGGCGGCCACCCGCGTGCTGGTCCACGAGTCGATCCACGACGAGTTCGTGAGCGCGCTCGCGAAGGCCGCGTCCGAGATCAAGACCGGTCAGCCGGACGACGAGGACGTCAAGTACGGCCCGCTCAACAACCCCAACCAGCTCAAGCAGGTCGCGGGCTTCATCGAGCGCCTGCCCGCCCACGCCAAGGTCGAGGCCGGCGGCCACCAGGTCGGCGACAAGGGCTACTTCTACGCCCCGACGGTCGTCTCCGGCCTCAAGCAGGACGACGAGATCATCCAGAAGGAGGTCTTCGGCCCCGTCATCACCGTCCAGTCCTTCCGTGACGAGGACCAGGCGGTGGAGTGGGCCAACGGCGTCGAGTACGCGCTGGCCTCCTCGGTGTGGACCAAGGACCACGGCCGGGCCATGCGGATGTCCAAGAAGCTGGACTTCGGCTGTGTGTGGATCAACACCCACATCCCGCTGGTCGCCGAGATGCCGCACGGCGGCTTCAAGAAGTCCGGCTACGGCAAGGACCTGTCGTCGTACGGCTTCGACGACTACACGCGGATCAAGCACGTGATGACGTCGCTGGACGCCTGATACGCCGGTCCGCCGCGGGCGGCGGGAGACCGTGGGCGGCCCGGTCCGTCGTGGCCGGTCGCGCGGTTCCCCGCCGCCCCGTCGGGTGCGTCTGCCTCGCGGAGTCCGGCAGGGTGTCGGCGTGGGGGCCCGCTCGGCGGGGCGTCGATGGTGACGGCGTCCGGTACGGCGGCATGCTGCCGGGATGCCGTTGCGATCACGCTCCCCGTCCCGTCGTTCTCTCCTCCTCGGCACGGCCGCGCTGCCCGGCGGGCCGGCCGGGTGCGGGGTGCCCGCCGCGTACGTGGCACCCGGGGACCGGGCCGCCGCCGACCGCTCCGCGCGGGACAGGCGGCTGGTCCGGGCGAACCGGCCGTTCTACGAGCTGGCCGCTCTCCATCGACACCGACGACGAGGACCCCGCCCGGCGGCCGAGGCGACGGGACCCGTGCGTGATCGCCCTTACGGGAGCGGGCCGCCGCCGGCGCGCAGGGCGCACAGCGTGTCGATGCGGTTGGTCGTGATCGAGTCGACGCCCAGGGCGATCAGCCGGCGCATGGAGCGCCGGGTGTCGGGGGTCCACACGGACAGCAGCAGACCGTCGCGGTGGACGCGCTCGGCCAGCGCCCGGTCCACCAGCCCGAAGCGGTAGTTGAGCCACCGCGGCCGCACCGCCGTCAGCAGTGCGGGCCGGGGTGGCGCCGCCGTCGTCCAGGTCAGGGCGATCTCGGCGGCCGGGTCGGCGGCGCGCACGGCGAGCATGGTGACGGCCCCCGCGCAGTAGTAGACACGGTCCCGCGCCCCGCACTCGCGGACGACGTCCACGATGCGCCGGGCCGCCCGCTCGTCCGGCGTTCCGGGCAGGTCGAGCATCAACCGGCTGCCGTCGGTCGCGGTGAGCGCCTCCGCGAGCGTCGGCACCCGGCCCGACGTCAGGCCGCGTACCTCTTCCACCGACAGGGCACGCAGCGGCCGGTCCCGCTGCCACAGCCGCTTCAGCGTCTCGTCGTGCAGCAGCACCGGTACGCCGTCCCGGGTGAGGCGTACGTCGGTCTCGACCGCGTCCGCGCCGCACCGGAGCGCGGAGCGCAGCGACGGGATCGTGTTCTCGCGGAAACGGTACGGGTCGCCGCGGTGGGCCACGGCGGTCACGTCGCGCAGGGGGGCCATGGTCGCGGGCCGTCTCAGGAGGCGAGCCAGGCGGCGGTGTAGGCGTCGATCTCGTCCCTGATCCGCGCCTTGCCCGGCGCGTCGAGGAAGGACGCCTCGACCCCGTTCTTCGCCAGGTCGGCGAGCCCGCGCTCGTCGAGGCCGAGGAGCCGGGCGGCGACGGCGTACTCGTTGTTGAGGTCGGTGCCGAACATCGGCGGGTCGTCGGAGTTGATGGTCACCAGGACGCCGGCCCGCGTGAACTCCTTGATCGGGTGCTCGTCCAGGGTGCGCACCGCGCGGGTGGCGATGTTCGAGGTCGGGCACACCTCCAGCGGAATGCGCCGCTCGGCGAGGTGCGCCAGAAGCTTCGGGTCCTGCGCGGAGCTGGTGCCGTGCCCGATGCGTTCGGCGCGCAGGTGGGTGAGCGCGTCCCACACCGTCTGCGGACCGGTGGTCTCGCCGGCGTGCGGCACCGAGTGCAGTCCGGCGGCGATCGCCTGGTCGAAGTACGGCTTGAACTGCGGTCGCGCCACCCCGATCTCCGGTCCGCCGAGCCCGAAGGAGACCAGGCCCTCGGGACGCACCCGGTCGTCGGTGGCGAGCCGCGTCGTCTCCTCGGCGGACTCCAGGCCGGCCTCGCCCGGAATGTCGAAGCACCAGCGCAGCACGGTCCCGAACTCGGCCTCGGCCGCCTTGCGGGCGTCCTCGATGGCGTCCATGAAGGCGCCCTCGTCGATGCCGCGCCGGGTGGAGGAGAACGGGGTGACGGTCAGCTCGGCGTACCGCACCTGCTGCCGGGCCATGTCCCGGGCCACTTCGTAGGTCAGCAGCCGCACGTCCTCCGGGGTGCGGATCAGGTCGACGACGGACAGGTACACCTCGATGAAGTGGGCGAAGTCCGTGAACGTGAAGTAGTCGGCCAGGGCCTCGGGGTCGGTGGGGACCTTGGAGTCGCGGTGGCGCGCGGCCAGTTCCGAGACGATGCGCGGGGAGGCGGAGCCGACGTGGTGGACGTGCAGTTCGGCCTTGGGCAGTCCCGCGATGAAGGCGTGCAGGTCGCGCGGGACGGCGGGGTCGACGAGGTGCTCGGTCAAGGGTTCCTCCCCAAAGCGGCGTCCCGGGCCGGCGGTGCGGCGGCGGAGCGCGGGTGATCGGCTGATCGGTGGTTCGGGGATCATCGTAGGCCGGTCCCGCGCCGGGCGGTCGGGGCCCGTAGCATGGCGGGACGACCGACCCAGGGGGACGCGATGACGGACGCACCACGGCCGGGCGGGGACTCCGCCGGCGGTTACGACCCTTGGGCGCCCCCGGAGAGCAGGCCGTCGCCGGACAAGGGCCGCGGGGCCGGTGCGGGGCGGGAGCAGGGCCGGCCGCCGGCCGTCGACGCGTGGCCCGGGCAGCAGCCGCCGTCCGTGCACGATCAGGCCACGGTCACCTCGATGCCCGCCGCCGGGTTCACCGCTCCCGACTTCGCGGTGCCGCCCCCGCCGATCGCGCCCGGTGGCCCGGGTGTCCAGGTCGGGTACGGCTACCCCGGTTACCCCCAGGGCTACGGCTGGCCCGGGGGCGCGATGCCTCCGCAGAACGGCATGGGCACCGCGGCGATGGTGCTGGGCATCCTCGCCTGCTGCCTGTTCTGCCTGTACGGCGTGGTCTCCGTGGTGCTCGGCATCCTCGCCCTGGTCTTCGGGATCAAGGGCCGCCGCAGGGCCGAGCGGGGCGAGGCCACCAACCACGGCCAGGCGCAGGCCGGCTTCGTCATGGGCATCGTCGGCATCGTCCTCGGCATCGTCGTGATCGCCCTGGTCGCCATCGGGATCACCGCGGCGGTCAACGACGACTCGGACTACGACGACCCCTACTACGGGGCCTCGCGCCCGGTGCCGGCCTCCGCGGCGGCGTGGAGCTGAACTCCCCTTCGTCCTCGGCGATCAGGGCGATTACGATGTCGAACTTCAACGAGGGGAGAGCAGTTCATGTCGCACACCAATCCCGGTCCCGACGGATTCGGGCCGCCGCAGCCCGCCCAGCCGCCCGCCGGAGGGTACGCGTACCCGCAGTCCGCGCCCCCCGGCTACGGCTACCCGAGCCCCGGCCAGTCGTACCCCGCCGCTCCGCCGGTGGGCTACCCCCAGGCGCCCGGGTACGCGATGCCGATGCAGCCGAGCAACGGCATGGGGACCACGGGGCTGGTGCTGGGCATCATCGGCGTGGTCTGCAGCCTGACCTTCTTCCTGTGGTTCTTCGGAGTCATCCTGGGCATCCTCGGCATAATCTTCGGCGCGATCGGCCGCGGCAAGGCCACCCGGGGCGAGGCCACCAACAAGGGCGCGGCGACCGCCGGACTGGTCTGCGGCATCGTGGCCACCGTGATCCTGCCGCTGCTCGGCTTCCTCGTCTTCGCGAGCCTCATGAGCGCCGTCTGAGCGCCGTCTGAGCGCCCTCCGAGAGCCGTCCGAGCGCTCTCCGAGCGCTGTGGAGCGATCAAGGCCAGCGAGAAGACCGGTGGCAAGGCCAGAGACAAGGCCGGTGACAACGCCGGTGACAAGTCGGCGACACAGGGGGCGGCCTCGAAGGCCGCCCCCTTCAGTCACCCTCCCGCAGCCGCTCCCGCGCCGCCATCAGCGCGAACCCCAGCAGGTTCGGCCCCCGCCACCGCTCCGGGTCCGCCGCCGCCTCGTCGTCCGCGGCCAGGCCGATGCCCCAGACACGGTCCACGGGGCTCGCCTCCACCAGCACCCTGTCACCGGTGCCCAGCAGGAAGGCGCGCAGAGCCGGATCCGAGGCGAACTTGTGGACGCTGCCCTCGACGACGATCCGGAACCGCTCCCGCTCCCACACCGCCTCGTCGAAGCCGCGCACCAGCCGCCCCGCCTTCTTGGCCTCGGCGGGATGACCCGCGGCCAGCACCAGCCGCTCGGCCTCCGCGTCCCGGAACAACCTCGCCTTGCCCGCCATCATCCAGTGCTCGGCCGTCGCGTACTCCACCCCTGCCACGGTGAACGGCGACGGCCACCACTGACTCAGACAACTCGGCCCGATCCGGCCGTCGGGCCTCGGCCGGTGCCCCCAGAAGTACAGATACCGGATCCGGGCACCCTCCCGGATCCGCGCGAGCAGTGCCTCCCTGCTGTCGACGGTCCCCACTGCCGTCCCCGTGATCCTCTCCATCGCCCCCGTGATCCTCTCCATGCACGCGAGTCTGGCACGCGCCACTGACACCGCGTCCGCCCTTTTCTGCGGCGACTCGACAACTGGTCGACAGATTCCGTCGCGTAACCAAATGGCAACAACGGAATCACTTGTTGGGGGTCTAGTGCTCTGTCAGGATCGGCACTCACATCGAGCCCGAGCCACACCGGCCCCCACCCCGGGGAGACCGAGGAGAGCCGACATGCACATCCCGGGCAACGCCACCCCGGACCGATTTCCGGCCCAGGACCGCTTCGCGGACGGGGCCCAGTACATCGCGGGCTGTCCGACGAAGGGCACCTCGGGACGCACGCACACGGTCGTCGACCCGGCGACCGGCGAGGGCGTCCTCACCTACGAGCTCGCCGGGCCGGACGACGTCGACGCGGCCGTCGCCGCCGCCCGCGAGGCGTTCCCCGGCTGGTCGGCCGCCACCCCGGGCGAGCGCTCCGACGCCCTGCACCGGTTCGCCGCCGTGCTCGCCGAGCAGGCCGAGGACCTCGCCCGCGCCGAGTCGCTCCAGTGCGGGAAGCCGCTGAAGCTGACCCGCGAGTTCGACGTGCCGGGCACGGTCGACAACGCGGCGTTCTTCGCCGGTGCCGCCCGGCATCTGCAGGGGCAGTCGGCGGGGGAGTACTCCGGTGACCACACCTCGTACGTCCGCCGCGAGCCGATCGGTGTCGTCGGGTCCGTCGCGCCCTGGAACTACCCGCTCCAGATGGCCGCCTGGAAGATCCTCCCGGCGATCGCCGCGGGCAACACCATCGTGCTGAAGCCCGCCGAGACCACCCCGCTGACCTCCCTGATGTTCGCCCAGGCCGCGACCGCGGCCGGCATCCCGGACGGGGTGGTCAACATCGTCAGCGGCACCGGGCGGGAGGCCGGTGAGCACCTCGTCGGCCACCCCGACGTGGCGATGACCTCCTTCACCGGTTCCACCGCCGTCGGCAGGCGCGTCGCCGAGGTCGCCACGGCCACCGTGAAACGCCTGCACCTGGAGCTCGGCGGCAAGGCACCCTTCCTCGTCTTCGACGACGCCGACCTGGACGCCGCCGTCCACGGCGCGGTCGCGGGCGCGCTCATCAACACCGGCCAGGACTGCACGGCCGCCACGCGCGCGTACGTCCAGCGGCCCCTGTACGAGGCGTTCGTCGAGCGGACCGCCGCCCTCATGGACACCGTCCGGGTCGGCGATCCCTTCGCCCCCGGCACCGACCTCGGTCCGCTGGTCTCGCACGTCCAGCGCGACCGCGTCGCCGGCTTCGTCGACCGGGCCCGCTCCTACGCGCGCGTGGTGACCGGCGGGGAGGTTCCCCTGGGCGACCTGGAGGACGGTGCCTACTACCGGCCCACCCTCATCGCCGACGCGCCGCAGGACAGCGAGGTCGTCCAGTCCGAGATCTTCGGGCCCGTCCTGGTCGTGCTGCCCTTCGACAGCGACGACGAGGGCATCCGGCTGGCCAACGACACGCCGTACGGACTCGCCGCCTCCGCCTGGAGCCGGGACGTGTACCGGGCGAACCGCGCCACCCGCGAGATCAAGGCGGGCTGCGTGTGGATCAACGACCACATCCCGATCATCAGCGAGATGCCGCACGGCGGCTACAAGGCATCCGGCTTCGGCAAGGACATGTCCGCCTACTCCTTCGAGGAGTACACACAGGTCAAGCACGTCATGTTCGACAACACCGCGGTGGTCCGCAAGGACTGGCACCGCACTGTCTTCGGGGACCGATAGCCATCACGACAGGCCGCCGACCACGGCCGACCGCACCCGAAAGGGCAACCACGCGCATGGAGCAGTACGAGCCCGACCGCCTGTCCCCGGCCCAAGTGGCCGCCATGCGGCGCAGTTACACCAACGGCAGGGCCGCCCTCACCCGCCGCTCGCTGCTGCGTGCCTCCACGGGCGGCGCGCTCGCCCTCGGCGGACTCGGCACGCTGAGCGCCTGCGGCATCCCGGCGGCCGGCAAGACCGAGGGCGGTGTCTCGGCCGAGGACCGGTCGGCCCGGGAGAAGCGGGTCGCCTTCTCCAACTGGACCGAGTACATGGACGTCGACGAGAGCGGCCGGCGGCACCCGACGCTGGAGGCGTTCACCGAACGCACCGGCATCAAGGTCACGTACACGGAGGACATCAACGACAACGCCGAGTTCTTCGGCAAGATCCAGCCACAGCTCGCCGCGGGCCAGGAGACCGGCCGTGACATCGTCGTCCTCACCGACTGGCTGGCCGCCCGGCTGATCCGCCTCGGGTGGGTCCAGAAGCTGGACCCGGCCAACCTGCCGCACGCCTTCGCCAACCTGTCCCCCCAGTTCCGCAGCCCAGACTGGGATCCGGGCCGCGCCTACTCGTACCCCTGGCAGGGCATCTCGACGGTCATCGCCTACAACAGGAAGGCGCTGGACGGCACCGAGGTGAAGTCGGTCTCCGACCTGCTCGACACCCCGAAGCTCAAGGGGCGCGTCGGCTTCCTCACCGAGATGCGCGACACCGTCGGCATGGTGCTGCTCGACATGGGCAAGGACCCGGCGCGCTTCTCCGACGACGACTACGACGCGGCGATCGCCCGTCTCCAGAAGGGCGTCGACAGCGGCCAGATACGCCGCTTCACCGGCAACGACTACACCTCCGACCTCACCAAGGGCGACTTCGCGGCCTGTCTGGCCTGGGCCGGAGACGTCGTCCAGCTCAAGGCCGACAACCCGGACGTCGACTTCGTCATCCCGGACAGCGGCTACGTCACGTCGAGCGACAGCATGCTGATCCCCAACAAGGCCCGGCACAAGACGAACGCCGAACGGCTCATCGACTACTACTACGAGCCGGGCCCGGCCGCGGAACTCGCCGCCTACATCAACTTCGTCTGCCCCGTCGACGGGGTGAAGGAGGAGTTGGCGAAGATCGACGAGGACGCGGCGAACAACCCGCTGATCATTCCCGACAAGGCCATGCAGGCCCGGTCCCACGCCTTCCGCTCGCTGAGCTCGAAGGAAGAGACGGCCTACGAAGAGAAGTTCGCGAAGCTCACGGGGGCGTGACGACGATGACGACGCCGAACACGCCGACCACGCCGAACACGAAGAACACGCCGAACACGAAGAACACGCCGACCACGAAGAACACGCCGACCACGAAGAACACGACGAATGCGACGAACAAGATGAACGCGCAGACGGACGCGGCGGACCGCGGCGGTGACGTCCGCCTCGCCGGGATCAGCAAGAGCTACGGCTCCTTCACCGCCGTGCACCCGCTCGACCTGACCGTGCCGCAGGGCTCCTTCTTCGCCCTGCTCGGCGCATCCGGCTGCGGCAAGACGACCACCCTGCGCATGATCGCCGGGCTGGAGGAACCCAGTACCGGCACCGTCCACCTCGGCGACCAGGACGTGACCGCGCTCCCGCCGTACAAACGGCCGGTGAACACGGTCTTCCAGTCCTACGCCCTCTTCCCGCACCTCGACATCTTCGAGAACGTCGCCTTCGGTCTGCGCCGGCGTGGCATCAAGTCGGTGAAGAAGCAGGTCGGGGAGATGCTCGACCTCGTCCAGCTCGGCGAGCAGGCGCGCAGGAAACCGCACCAGCTCTCCGGCGGCCAGCAGCAGCGCGTCGCGGTCGCCCGCGCCCTGATCAACCACCCCAGGGTGCTGCTCCTCGACGAACCGCTCGGCGCGCTCGACCTCAAGCTGCGCCGCCAGATGCAGCTGGAGCTCAAGCGCATCCAGACCGAGGTCGGCATCACCTTCGTGCACGTCACCCACGACCAGGAGGAGGCCATGACGATGGCCGACCAGGTCGCCGTGATGAACGCGGGCCGCGTGGAACAGCTGGGTGCCCCGGCCGACCTGTACGAGAACCCGCGGACCACCTTCGTCGCCAACTTCCTGGGTACCTCCAACCTCTTCGAGGCCGAGGTCGAGGCCACCGGCGGTGACGACATCGTGGTGAGGGCGGCCGGCGACAGGCTGCGCCTGCCCCGCGCCCGGTGTCCGGCACCGGCCGCGGCCGGCGGCAAGGTGCTGGTCGGGGTGCGCCCGGAGAAGATCGGCCTCACCCACGCCGACGAGGCCGGATCGGTCCCCGGGGGACGCAACCGGATCACCGGCCGGATCACGGGCACCAGCTTCATCGGCGTCTCCACGCAGTACGTCGTCGACTGCGCGGCCTGCCCCGAGTTCGAGGTCTACGCCCAGAACATCGACCGTGACGCCCGGTTGGTGCCCGGCGCCGAGGTCGTCCTGCACTGGAACCCGGCGCACACCTTCGGGCTGGACGCCGCCCAGTCCCCGCTCGCCGGGACGACGGACGACGCGGGCGTGGCCGAGGAGGAGAGCGCCTGATGCAGGCCCCCACCGAGGCGCCACCGCCGCTCACCCCGCTCACCCCGCTCGCGCCGGAGCAGAAGCCCTCGCGCGGGAGGCGCCGTCTCACGCCGTACTGGCTGCTGCTGCCCGGCCTCCTGTGGCTGGGCGTCTTCTTCGTGGCGCCGATGGTCTACCAGGCCTCCACCTCCGTGCAGACGGGCTCGCTGGAGGAGGGCTACGAGGTCACCTGGCACGTCGCCACCTACTGGGACGCGCTGTCCGAGTACTGGCCGCAGTTCCTGCGCTCGGTCGCCTACGCCGCCTCCGCGACCGTGCTGTGCCTGCTGCTGGGCTATCCGCTCGCCTACCTGATCGCGTTCCGCGCGGGCCGCTGGCGCAACCTGATCATGGTCCTGGTGATCGCGCCCTTCTTCACCAGCTTCCTGATCCGCACCCTTGCCTGGAAGACCATCCTCGCCGACGGCGGCCCGGTCGTCGGCGCCCTGAACACGCTGCACGTCCTGGATGTCACCAGCTGGCTCGGCTGGACGGCCGGCGACCGCGTGCTGGCCACACCGCTCGCGGTGGTGTGCGGCCTGACGTACAACTTCCTCCCCTTCATGATCCTGCCGCTGTACACGTCGCTGGAGCGCATCGACGGACGGCTGCACGAGGCGGCGGGCGACCTGTACGCCAAGCCGTCCACCGTCTTCCGCAAGGTCACCTTCCCGCTGTCGATGCCGGGCGTCGTCTCCGGCACGCTGCTGACCTTCATCCCGGCGACCGGCGACTACGTCAACGCCTCGCTGCTCGGCTCGGCCGACACCGGAATGATCGGCAACGTGATCCAGTCCCAGTTCCTGCGGGTTCTGGACTATCCGACGGCGGCGGCGCTCTCGTTCCTTCTCATGGCCGCGATTCTCGCCATGGTCACCGTCTACATCCGCAAGTCCGGCACGGAGGATCTGGTGTAAATGGCCTTCGTCAACTGGCTCAAGCGCAATCTGGTCGTGATCGCCGGACTGCTGACGCTCGCTTATCTCCTGCTTCCCAATGTCGTCGTCACGGTGTTCTCGTTCAACAAACCGAACGGGCGCTTCAACTACGCGTGGCAGCAGTTCTCCACCGACGCCTGGAAGGACCCGTGCGGCGTCGCCGGACTGTGCGACTCTCTGTCGCTCAGCCTCCGGATCGCCTTCTGGGCGACGCTCGGCGCCACCGCCCTCGGCACGGCGATCGCCTTCGCCCTCGCCCGCTACCGCTTCCGCGCACGCGGTACCGTCAACGCGCTGATCTTCCTGCCGATGGCGATGCCCGAGGTCGTGATGGCCGCCTCGCTGCTCACCCTGTTCCTCAACATGGGCGCTCAGCTGGGCTTCTGGACGATCCTCATCGCCCACGTCACGTTCTGCCTCAGCTTCGTGGTGACGGCCGTCAAGGCGCGCGTGCTGTCGATGGACCCCAGGCTGGAACAGGCGGCGCAGGACCTGTACGCCGGTCCCTTCCAGACCTTCGTCCGGGTCACGCTCCCGATCGCCGCCCCCGGAATCGCCGCCGGCGCGCTGCTCGCCTTCGCGCTCTCCTTCGACGATTTCATCATCACCAATTTCAACGCGGGTTCCACCGTCACCTTTCCCATGTTCGTCTGGGGATCGGCCCAGCGCGGCACGCCCGTGCAGATCAACGTCGTCGGTACGGCCATGTTCGTCATCGCCGTGCTGTTCGTTCTGACCTCCATGGTCATAGGCAACCGCCGCAACCGCCGCAAGGCGTAATGCCACTACGTCGTGCATTCGTGGGGAGTTGAGATCATGGCCCCGAGCGCCATGAGCCGCAGCAGCGACTGGACGAGATCCCTTTCCGACGCCCAGCCGGTCCCGTACTGGCTGGACGACCCCGGCCGACCCCGGCCCGAGCCCGCCCTCACCCAAGCCGCGACCTGCGACCTGCTGGTCGTCGGCGGCGGCTACAGCGGACTGTGGACCGCGCTGATCGCCAAGGAGCGCGACCCGGGCCTGGACGTGGTGCTGCTGGAGGGCCGTGAGGTGGGCTGGGCCGCCTCCGGCCGCAACGGCGGCTTCTGCGCGGCCTCCCTCACCCACGGCCTGGCCAACGGCCTCACCCGCTGGCCGGACGAGATCCACAAGCTGGAGGAGCTCGGCGCCCGCAACCTCGACGCGATCGAGGCGGCGGTCGTCCGCCACCGCCTCGACTGCGAGTTCGAACGCACCGGCGAGATCGACGTCGCGACCGAGCCCTACCAGGCCCGTGCGCTCCGGGACTGGTACGAGGAGATCCGCGCCAGGGGCCTCGCGGACGGGGTCGAGTACCTGGACGCCGAGGCGGTGCGCGCGCAGGTCGACTCCCCGACCTTCCGGGCGGGCCTCCACGACCGCCGGGGCGTGGCCATGGTCAACCCCGCCAGGCTCGCCTGGGGCCTCAAGCGCGCCTGCCTCGACCTCGGCGTACGCGTCCACGAGCACACCCCGGCGCTCACCCTGAGGCCGTACGGCGGCGGCATGGCCGTGCGCACGCCGTACGGCGGGGTCCGCGCCCGCACCGTCGCGCTCGGCACCAACGTCTTCCCGAACCTGGTCAGACGGGTGCGCTCGTACACCGTCCCGGTCTACGACTACGCCCTGATGACCGAGCCGCTCACCGCCGGGCAGTTGGCGTCGGTCGGCTGGAGGAACCGGCAGGGCCTCGGGGACAGCGCCAACCAGTTCCACTACTTCCGTCTCTCCGCCGACAACCGGATCCTGTGGGGCGGCTACGACGCGATCTACCCGTACGGCGGCCGGGTGCGCGCCGAGTACGACGACCGCCCGCGGACCTACGCCAAGCTCGCCCGGCACTTCTTCACCTGCTTCCCGCAGCTGGAGGGTGTCCGCTTCACCCACGCCTGGGGCGGCGCGATCGACACCTGCTCCCGCTTCTCCGCGTTCTTCGGCACCGCGCACCAGGGGAAGGTCGCCTACGCGGCCGGGTACACCGGCCTCGGCGTGGGCGCCACCCGGTTCGGCGCCGAGGTGATGCTGGACCTGCTGGCGGGGGAGCGCACCGAGCGCACCGAACTGGAGATGGTCCGCCGCAAGCCGCTGCCGTTCCCGCCCGAGCCCTTCGCCTGGGCCGGCATCGCGCTCACCAAGTGGTCACTGGCCCACGCGGACGCGCACGGTGGCCGGCGCAACCTGTGGCTGAGGACCTTGGACCGGCTGGGGCTGGGCTTCGACAGCTAGGTGCACCCAGCTGGTGCCCGCCTGCCCGCCTGCCCGCCTGCGTGACTGCCGGGCCGGCGTCGTGCGTCCCGGTTCACTCCAACGAGGCGCACCGACCCGCGTAATGCCCGCCGGGAGACCTCCCTCTCCCCCGTGACGCACCCCGCGTCCACGAGCGAGAGGGAGGTTTCACATGCCTGGTGCGAAGACGGCGGTCGCGTGGCTGGCATCCGTAGCGCCGGACCCCGGGTCCTGCCTGCAGGAGTGGGAGCGCGACCCCCTGGGGGTCGTGCTGCTGCCCGCGGGCAAGGCCTGGGACGTGCTCGTCCTGCCGAGCCGGCTCGGCTGTCCGACCCTCGACGTACTGTTCCGGGTCCTGGACCGGCCCGGCCCGGTGCTCGCCGACTCCGCCGACGGGCGTACGGGGTTCTTCGTGCCGCCCGGCACGGCGGCCCGCTGGCTGGGCACCGGCGTCCGGACCGCCGGTCTCGGGACCTGGATCGTGGTGCCGCACCCCGGAGGGCTGTCGTCGGGCCCGGTCCGCTGGCTGGTCCCGCCCGACGGGAACGGCACCCTCACCGATCCGGCGCTCCTCGAACTGGCGATGCACGAGGCGGCGGCGGGGCTCGCGGCGGAGGAGGACGAGGGGCGAGCCGGCCACGCGAGGGGGTGATCCACGCGAGGGGGTGACCCGCACGGGAGGTCGACCCACGCGGGAGGTCGACCCACGCGGGAGGTCGGCCCGCGCGGGAGGTCGGCCCGCGCGGGAGGTCGGCCCGCGCGGGAGGTCGACCCACGTGAGGGCTCGACCCACGTGCGGCGTGGACGACGCGATCGAGGTGGCGATCGACAGGCCGGCCTCCACGGGCCCGGAACCGCCCGGCCAGGAAGACCGACACCGGCTCGTACGCCTGGCCACCCATGGCACCGGGCCGGCGCCGCGCGGCCCGGTGCCGTGCCGTCGCGATCAGCCGGGACCGGTACGGAGGCCGGGAGTTCCGGAGGAACGCCGCCCCCTGCTCCGGCTGACCGCCAGCCGGACCCCGGCCAGCAGCACCGCCCCCAGGCACCAGCCGGCCACCACGTCCAGCGGCCAGTGATAGCCCCGGCGCACCAGCCCGTAGGAGGCGCCGAGGACGAGTACCGCGCAGAGCGCGACGAGGACGCGGCGGACGGCCGGGGAACGCAGCGACCCGAGGAGCAGCAGCGTCGCCGCGCCGTACGCGACGACCGCGGTGCAGGTGTGGCCGGAGGGGTAGTAGCCGACGGCCGGAGGCACGGCCGGGGTGCCGGGGCGGTCGGTCCACTCCTTCAGCGGGACGACCAGCACCGGCACCAGCACCATGGCCAGGCCCCCGGCGAGGGGCCCCGGCCACCAGGGGGCCCCGCCTCCGGCACGCCCGTGCCACGCGGCGTACGCCAGCGCGGCGACGAGGACGGGCACCGCCACCTGCACGTTGCCGAGGTCGGCCAGCAGCTCCGAGAACCGGTCCGGGTGGACGAGCGCCCTGCTCAGCCGCTCGTCCGCCCCGATCAGCGGACCGTCGGTGACGACCTGCCAGGTGATCAGCGCGAAGAGGAGGACGGACAGCCCGACGAGGGCGAGGAGCCCCACGGGGGCGGGGAGCGCGCGAGGAGGGGAGAGCGGCATGACGCCCAGCTTCGCAGGCCCGCCGTCGCGTAGTCTCATCGCCCGTGATGAGCATACGGGCGGCGCGGGAGCGCGGGCGGCGGGAGACCTTCGCGAGGCTCGAACGCAAGTACCGCGCCGGTGAGTACGAGGAGGTCGAGGCCGAGGCACGCGCGCTCGCCGCGGCCTCCCGGCGTCACTCCCGGCGCCGGCGGCCCCTTCCGCAGTGGCAGGCGAGGGTCCTGGCCACGGGGGTGGCCGTCGCACACGGGCGCGGGACGGAGGTGCTGCCCGAGCTGGAGGCGCTGATCGACGAGCTGGAGCCGGTCGACCCCGAGGCGCACGTACTGCGGCTGATCGTCCGCAACAACCGCGTGACGGTCCTCAACGGCCAGGAGCGGTACGAGGATGCCGAGACCGAGGCCCTCGGCATCCTGCGCGACGTGACCCGGCTGGCCCACCTCACCCCGCTGTGGCGGATGGAGCTGAGTGCCCTGGGAGCCCTGGCCGTCGCGCTGTGCGGGCAGGACCGCCACGAGGAGGCGGAGGCCATCGCCCGCGGGAACCTGCCCCGCGCCGCGGAACCGGCCCTCGCCGGGCTGCACGCCGTGCTGGTGCGCAGTCTGAACGGTCAGGGCCGGCACGAGGAGGCACTGGCCGAGGCCCGCCGGGACCCACCGCACCAGGACCGCAGGGACAGCGGACTGCTGGATCTGGTCACGGCCGAGGCCCTGCACGGCCTGGGGCGTCGCGGCGAGGCGGAGGCGGCCGTCCGGCGGGCGCTGGCCGACTGCGAGCGGCACCTGCATCCGGCCCATCCGCGGATCCGGGAGGCCCGCACCCTGCTCGGCCGCGTCACCGGCGAGGGGCCCGGCGACTGAACACCGAAGGGCCGGCACAAGGGGGGGAGTGTGCCGGCCCTTCGATGATCACCGTCCCGGGTACCGAGGCGGCGTCGTGACCGGAACGTCGCGCGCCCCGGGGGGTTTGGGGCGAGCGACCGTCCGATCGGTGAGGTGACCGGAACCCACGGGCTCCGGTCGTGTGCGCGAGGCACGACCAGGTCGAAGCTGGGGAGGCCCCGGCCTGAGATCCCGCCCACAGTCCCCTGTGGGCGGGGTGTATCTCTCATCTGCCTAGAACCTACGGCAGGGGGTGGGCTCAGGACAGGGCCATCGGCTTCCTGACATCCACCCCGCACACCTTCTTCACACCCTCTGCGGTTCGCTGCGCCAGGCGTGCGAACCGCAGCTCAGACGTGCGTTCGGGCGTGCGTTCAGGTGCTCGCCCGGGTACGTCCGGCGGGTGTGGTCAGAGGCTGGAGAACCCCTGCTCGATGATGTCGAGCCCCTCGTTCAGCAGGTCCTCGCCGATCACCAGCGGGGGCAGGAAGCGCAGCACGTTGCCGTAGGTGCCGCAGGTCAGCACCAGCAGGCCCTCCTGGTGGCAGGCCTTGGCGAGCGCGGCGGTCGCCTCGGGGTTCGGCTCCTTGGTGGAACGGTCCTTGACCAGCTCGATCGCGATCATCGCGCCGCGGCCGCGGACGTCGCCGATGATGTCGAACTTCTCGGCCATGGCGGTGAGGCGCGACTTCATGATCGCCTCGATGTTCTTCGCCCTGGCGTTGAGGTCCAGCTCCTTCATCGTCTCGATGGCACCGAGCGCGCCCGCGCAGGCCACCGGGTTGCCGCCGTAGGTGCCGCCCAGGCCGCCGGAATGCGCGGCGTCCATGATCTCGGCGCGACCGGTGACGGCGGCGAGCGGCAGACCGCCCGCGATGCCCTTCGCCGTGGTGATCAGGTCCGGGACGATGCCCTCGTCCTCGCAGGCGAACCACTGGCCGGTGCGGCAGAAGCCGGACTGGATCTCGTCGGCGACGAAGACGATGCCGTTGTCCTCGGCGAACCGGCTGATCGCGGGCAGGAAACCCTTGGCCGGCTCGATGAAGCCGCCCTCGCCGAGCACCGGCTCGATGATGATCGCGGCCACGTTGTCGGCGCCGATCTGCTTGGTGATCTGGTCGATCGCCTGGGCGGCGGCCTCCGGGCCGGCGTTCTCCGGGCCGGTCGGCCAGCGGTAGCCGTAGGCGACCGGGACGCGGTACACCTCGGGGGCGAAGGGACCGAAGCCGTGCTTGTACGGCATGTTCTTCGCGGTCAGCGCCATCGTCAGGTTGGTCCGGCCGTGGTAGCCGTGGTCGAAGACGACGACCGCCTGCCGCTTGGTGTACGCGCGGGCGATCTTGACGGCGTTCTCGACGGCCTCGGCGCCGCTGTTGAACAGGGCCGACTTCTTGGCGTGGTCGCCCGGCGTCAGCTCGGCCAGCGCCTCGGCGACGGCGACGTACCCCTCGTACGGCGTCACCATGAAACAGGTGTGGGTGAAGTCGGCGAGCTGCGCGGAGGCCTTGCGCACGACGGCCTCGGCGGAGGCGCCGACAGAGGTCACGGCGATGCCGGAACCGAAGTCGATCAGGCGGTTGCCGTCGACGTCCTCGATGATCCCGCCGCCCGCGCGCGCGGTGAAGACGGGCAGGACGGAGCCCACGCCCTGGGCGACCACGGCCGTGCGGCGGGCCTGCAGCTCCTGCGACTTCGGGCCGGGGATGGCGGTGACGACGCGGCGCTCCTGCGGAAGTGCGGTCATGAGGGCTCCTGGGTCTTGCGGGATCTTGCGGACGCTTGCCTTCTTTTCTCGCAGGCTAGGACCGGCCGGGTGGGGTGGGCATGCTCCATGTGGGCGTTGTCCGCGGCGTCGGTTGTCCGTCATGGACAGGTGGCGGACGGGGCGGCCCGGGGTCTGCCGTCCCGATCACGCCGACCCGAGCGGCTCGGCCGAGAGGCGGAGTCACCCTCGGCCGGCCTGGTCCGAACGACAGGCCCAGGGGCCCGTCGACGCGTGCCCGGCCGCGTAAGCGGTGAACTCCCCTGGGGAGGGCGTTAGATTGACTCGCTGACGGTGGACGGAGCGGCTGGTCAGGGGGCAGGCGATGGACGGCGACGGAATGCGGGACACGCGGGGTACGCACGCGAATCCTGTGCCGCGTCCGGCGGGGCCTTTCGAGGTGCCCGCGGACGCGCCCCCGGTGCCGCCGCGGCCGGCACGGGCACCCGGGACACCGGCGCCGCCGGGCGTGCCGCCGCTGCCGGACGGCTCGGCGTTCCTGTCCTGGCTGCGCACCCCGCGCCCGCAGGCGCCGCCCGGCGTGTGGCGGTTCGGACACCGGCCGCGGGCGGCGCAGGAGCCCGAACGGATTCCCGGCCGGCAGCTGCTGAGCGGGGCGCTGATCGCCTTCCTCGTCGGCTGGCTGATCTGGTCCCTGCTGTGGAACGGCTACCTGGGCGGCTGGTGGCTGCTGCCCCTCTACGCGATGGTCCCCAGCTCCTGGGCCGAGCCGCACAGTATCGGCGCGGTCGTGGTCGTCTACGCCTACTACGTGCTGGTCGCCGGCATCATCATGGTCGGTGTCGGCCGGCTCGGCCGCTGGAGTGAGGTCTGGCGGCGCTACGGCCCGCCCGCCTGGCGCCGCGCCGCCCCCGGCGGCGGGCCCCCGCCCGCCGCCGAGGAGGACCCCGCCGCCTGGCCCGCGCTGCGCGCGGCCGGTGCCGTCGACGCCGCCGAGCGGCTCGCCGCCGACGCCCGCGCGGGGCTCATGCGGGACGTCGACCACGCCCGCATCACCCGTGCCTGGCAGGGCGTCGTGGGCGGCCGGCACAGCCTCACCACCTTCACAAGTGCGGTGCTCAGCCGCGGCGCGGGTGCCTGCCCGCACCCCTCCGGCGCCCGCGACCTGCCCGTCCGGCAGGCCCGGCACGACCTGGTCACCGGTCAGGTGCGGATCGGCACCACCGCCGACGACGTCCGCAACCCCTACGCCTACCGCGGCACCGGCCTCGCCCTCGGCCCCGACCTGCTCGGCACCTCCCTGCTCGCCGTGGGACCGGCGGGCTCCGGCAAGACCGGCAGCCTCGTCCGGCCGCTCACCGAGTCGCTGTGCCTGCACGCCCTCGCCGGGCGGGCCGCGGTCGTCGTCGTCGGCGCGGCGGGTGCCGGGATCGGCCCTGCCGACGCCTACGACGTCGTCGTACGCATCGGCGACCCGGACTCCGTCTACGACCTGGACCTGTACGGCGGCACGACCGACCCCGACGAGGCCGCCGCCGTGCTCGCCGAGGCCCTCGTCGGCGACCTGGCCGACCCGCACCCGGGCAGCGACACCCGCCGCTCCACCACCGTCCTCGCCCAGCTCCTGGGCCCCTTCCGCGCGGTGCACGGACGCTTCCCCGGCGTGCCGGAGCTGCGCCGACTGCTCGACGGTACGCCCGAGCCCCTGGCGGAGCTGCGCCAGGGGCTGAGGGAGGCCGGACAGGAGTCGCTGCTGCGCGAGCTGGACGCACGCGAGCGGCAGATGGGGCACCCCGGGGACGTGGGCGGCGTGCTGGCCGACCGGGTGGCGCTGCTGGACCGGCCCGCCTTCGCCTCCTTCTTCGACACCTCGGGCCAGTCGCGGCCCTTCTCGCTCAAGGCCCTCGACCACCCGGTGCGGGTCCGCATCGACCTGCCCGAACGCGGCCACGCGGACGCCTCGCGGATGCTGGCCCGCCTGGTGCTCGCCCAGTTCACGGCGAGCGTCTCGGTACGGGAGGACCGGTCGCTGTTCGCCTGCCTGGTGCTGGACGACGCGAGCGGCGTGGTGACACCCCAGGCCGTGCGGGGCGTGCAGCGGCTGCGCTCCGCGGGCGCGGGCGTCGTCCTGACCCTGCGCACCCTGGACGACGTACCGCGCCCGTTGCGCGGCCCGCTGCTCGGGGCCATCGGGTGCCGGATGGCGCTGTCCGGGCTCACCCCCTGGGACGGGCAGGACTTCGCCGAGGTGTGGGGCAAGGAGTGGACCGAGGCCCGGGACGTCACCGACCGGCAGATCATCGCGGAGACCCCGGCGGGCAAGGCCGTGCACCTGCTGCGCCGGGTGATCACCGGGAAGGCGCCCACCGCGCGGGCGGTGACCGTGCGGCAGGTCGAACGGGAGCGCTGGTCGGCCTCCGAGCTGGCGCACGCGGTGCCCGCCGGTCACGCCGTGCTGTCGCTGACGACCGTCAAGGGGGAGCACGCCCCGCCGCTGCTGGTGGACCTGCGCGGCTGACCCGTCAGGGGCGGCCACCCGGAACCCTACGGTGAGGCAGAATCGACACAGGCCGTTCATACGCGGCGGCCAAAAGATCACGGACGTCTCACACCGCAGACACCGCACCCACCCCTGACGAAGATCCGAAGGCCCAGGCCCCCATGCCCCCCACGCTCGCCTCGCTCGTCCACCACTCCGCGCTCAAACTGACCGTGCGCGCGGGCGAGGACCGCCTCGACGTGCCGGTGCGCTGGGCGCACGTCAGCGAGCTCGCCGACCCCGTGCCCTACATGGAGGGCGGGGAGCTGCTGCTGATCACCGCGCTCAAGCTGGACGCCGAGGACCCCGAGGCGATGCACCGGTACGTGAAGCGGCTGGCGGGCGCCGGGGTGGTGGGGCTGGGGTTCGCCGTCGGGGTCAACTACGACGAGATCCCCGAGGCGCTGGTCGAAGCCGCCCGGCGGGAGGACCTGCCGCTGCTGGAGGTGCCGCGCCGCACACCCTTCCTCGCCATCAGCAAGGCCGTCTCCGCCGCGATCGCCGCCGACCAGTACCGGGCGGTCACGGCGGGGTTCGCGGCCCAGCGCGAGCTGACCAGGCGGGCGCTGTCCGACGGACCGGAGGGCCTGCTGGCCGCGCTCGCCGCGCAGGTCGACGGCTGGGCGGCGCTGTACGACGCCTCGGGCGCCGTCGTCGCCGCGGCGCCCGAGTGGGCGGGCCGCAGGGCCGCACGGCTCACCGCGGACGTGCGGCGGCTGCGCGAACGCCCCGCACCGGCCTCCTCCGTCGTCGGCGGAGCCGAGAACGCCGAGCCCGCCGAGAACGCCGACCGGGTCGAACTCCACTCCCTCGGCACCTCCCGCCGGCCCCGCTCGGCCCTCGCCGTCGGCACGGCCGCGGCCCTCGGCACCGCCGAGCGCTACGCCGTCCACTCCGCCATCGCCCTCCTGACGCTCACCACGGAGCGCTCGCGCTCCCTGCACGCGGCGGGCCAGCGCATCGACGCCGCCGTGCTGCGCATGCTGCTGGCCGGCGAGCCGGACCACGCGCGCGCGGTCGCCGGTGACCTGTACGGCGGCCTGTTGGACGCGCCCTTCCGGATGATCGTCGCCGAGCCGGCGTCGGCGTCCGCCGCCCGGGCGCACGCGGGCGCCGCCGCGCACGCGGGCGCCGCCAGGACCAAGCCTCCCGCCGCCGACCCTGGCGGGAACCCGCTCGACGTGCTGGCCGAGGTCGTGGAGTCGGCGGCGTCCCGGTCCGGCGAGGCGGTGCTGGTCGTCCCCGAGGGGGAGCGGCTGGTGGTACTGGCCACGGACCAGGGCGCGGCCGTCGCGGCCTGCGTCGAGTACGCGGCGGCGCTGGAGAGCCGCCGCCCGGCCCCGCAGCCGACGCCGGGCCAGGACGAGGAAGAACTGGTCGTCGGCCTGTCCGCCCCGTCCGGACCCATCGCCGCGTCCGCCGCCTACAAGCAGGCCGAACAGGCACTGTCGGTGGCCCGCCGACGCGGACGCGTCTGCGTGGAGCACGAACAGCTGGCGACCGGATCGGTCGTGCCCCTGCTCGCGGACGACGCGGTGCGCGCCTTCGCCGACGGCCTGCTGCGGGCGCTGCGCGACCACGACGCGACCGGCCGGGGCGACCTGGTGGCCTCCCTGCGCGCCTGGCTCTCCCGCCACGGCCAGTGGGACGCGGCGGCGGCCGACCTCGGCGTCCACCGCCACACGCTGCGCTACCGGATGCGGCGGGTGGAGGAGATCCTCGGCCGCTCCCTGGACGACCCGGACGTGCGCATGGAGCTGTGGCTGGCCCTGAAGGCGACGACGGCCGACTAGCCGGCCCGCCGTCCAGCCCGTCCAATCCGTCCAGCCCGTCCGGCGTTCGAGGACGAGGCCCTCGGGGCCGAGAGCGGGGGTCCGGGGACGCAGCCCCCAGGGACGGGAGGGACGGGAAGGGGCGGCGGGGGCGAAACCCACCAGCCCGCGCCCCACCAGCCCGCGCTCCGCCTGTCCGCGCTCCGCCTGTCCGCGCCCCACCAGCCGGCGCTCCGCCTGTCCGCGCCCCACCAGCCCGCGCCCCACCAGCCCGCGCCCGACCAGGCCCCGCCCCGCCCACCCGCGCACATGGCCAC